>JANMQB010000398.1:0-4388 GCA_031370155.1 Hyphomicrobiales bacterium
GCGTCCACGCTGCTCCTCAATGTCATCCTCGCCTGGAACGAGGCCTTTTGGACGCTCAAACTCACTACCTCGGAGGCGGCACCGCTGACCGCCTTCATCGCCTCTTATACAAGTCCCGAGGGCCTGATCTGGGCCAAGCTCTCCGCCGCCTCGACGATGGCCATTGCACCCATTCTGGTGCTCGGCTGGTTCGCCCAGAAGCAGCTGGTGCGCGGCCTCACATTCGGAGCGGTGAAATAATGGGAACGATCACTCTCAAGAACGTCCACAAGAAATTCGGCGATGTCACGATCATCCCGGGCGCCAGTCTCGACATCCGCAACGGCGAATTCATCGTTTTCGTCGGCCCCTCGGGTTGCGGCAAGTCCACGCTGCTCCGCCTCATCGCCGGGCTCGAGGATGTGAGCGGCGGCGAGATCGTCATCGATGGCGCCAATGCCGCCGGCGTGCCGCCGGCCAAGCGCGGCCTTTCCATGGTGTTCCAGTCCTATGCGCTCTATCCGCATATGAGTGTCCGAGGCAACATCGCCTTCGGCCTCAAGATGGCGGGCATGCCGAAGGAGGAAATCGCCGCCAAGGTAACCAAGGCGGCAGCCACCTTGAACCTCACCGAATATCTCGATCGCAAGCCGCGGCAATTGTCCGGCGGACAGCGCCAGCGCGTCGCCATCGGGCGCGCCATCGTGCGGGAACCCAAGGCCTTCCTGTTCGACGAGCCGCTGTCTAACCTCGACGCGGCGCTGCGCGTGAACATGCGCATCGAAATCATGCAGCTGCACCAGTCGCTCGGCGCCACGATGATCTATGTGACCCACGACCAGGTCGAAGCCATGACCATGGCGGACCGCATCGTGGTGTTGAACAGGGGCAATGTCGAGCAAGTGGGTTCGCCGCTCGAGCTCTACAACAAGCCGGACTCGCTATTCGTTGCCGGCTTCATCGGTTCGCCGAAGATGAACTTCATCACCGGCGAAACGGCGGCGAAGTTCAAGGCTCACACCGTCGGCATCCGGCCGGAACATATTGCGCTTTCGCCCAAGTCCGGCGAGTGGCGTGGTACGATCATGCTGGCCGAACATCTCGGGGCGGACACTTTCCTTCATGTGGATGCGGGCAAGTACGGCCATTTGACCGTCCGCACAGGAGGTGAATACCCGCAGGGGCCCGGAGCTAAAGTCTGGCTCACGCCCGAGGAGGACCGCCTCCATCGCTTCGACCAGAGTGGAAGGGCGCTGAGATCATGAGACTGAAGGACAAGGCTGCCGTCGTAACAGGTGGGGCCCGCGGCATCGGCCGGGCCATTGTGGAAGGCTATGCACGTGAAGGGGCGCGCGTGTGCATTGCCGACATCGAATACGAAGTCGCTGCGGAGACGGCGCGCGACACCGGCGGCGGCGCCTTTGCCGTCCGGTTGGATGTGACCAGGCCCGATTCGATCGACGCCATGGTCGCCGAGATGGAGGCGAAGGCGGGCGGCATCGACATTCTCGTGAACAATGCGGCGGTCTTCGATTTGGCCCCTATCGATGAGATAACCGAGAAGAGCTACGATCGCATCTTCGCCGTCAATGTGAAGGGACTGCTTTTCACACTGCAGGCCGTGGCCAAAAGCATGGTCAGGCGCGGCAAGGGCGGCAAGATCATCAACATGGCCTCCCAGGCGGGCCGCCGCGGCGAGGCGCTGGTTGCCGTCTATTGCGCGTCGAAAGCCGCGGTCATCAGCATCACGCAATCCGCCGGCCTCGGCCTCATCAAGCACCGGATCAACGTGAACGGCATTTCGCCGGGCGTCGTCGACACGCCCATGTGGGACGAGGTCGATGCGTTGTTTGCGAAATATGAAGGCCTGGCCAAGGGCGAGAAGAAGCGGCGCGTCGGCGAAGGCGTGCCTTTCGGCCGCATGGGCAAGCCGGAAGATCATGTAGGCTGTGCGATTTTCCTCGCCAGCTCCGAGAGCGATTACGTCGTGGCGCAGACCTACAATGTCGACGGCGGACAATGGTTGAGTTGAAAGGACAAAGAGAATGTATCTCGAGAAGCTGAAACTCGATGGCAGGGTCGCCGTGATCACGGGCGCGGGTCAGGGAATTGGTGCCGCCTGCGCGCGGGCCCTCGGCGAAGCGGGCGCTGTCGTCATAGTTGCCGACTTCATGCCGGACCGCATTGATAGCAGCGTCTCGGAACTCAAAAAGCTTGGCATCGCCGCTCATGGCGTGAAACTCGATGTGACCAAGTCGGCAGAAGTCGACGCCGCCGCCGCCGGCATCATCAAGGCCCATGGCCGCGTCGATATCCTGGTTAACAACGCCGGCGTCGCGCGCAGCGACGTGAAGGCCGAGGACACCAGCGACGAGCACTGGCGCCATCATATGGATGTCAACGTCGACGGCCTGTTCTGGTGCTGCCGCGCCTTCGGCCGCCAGATGCTGAAGCAGGGCTCGGGCTCAATCGTCAATATCGGTTCGATGTCCGGCTTCATCGTCAACAAGCCGCAGCCGCAGTCCTTCTACAACGCCTCGAAGGCGGCGGTGCATCATCTGACCCGCTCGCTCGCCGCCGAATGGGCCGCACGCGGCGTGCGCGTAAACGCGGTGGCGCCCACCTATATCGAAACGCCGCTCACCTCCTTCGGCATCACGGAAAGCCCGGAGATGTACAAGGTGTGGCTGGAGATGACGCCCATGGGCCGCGTCGGCCAGCCGGACGAGATCGCCTCGGTTGTCCACTTTCTCGCGTCCGACGCGGCCAGCCTGATGACCGGCTCCATCGTGCTGGCGGATGGCGGTTATTGCTGTTGGTGAGTTGATTGGCATTGCTGAAAGATAGGAATAGATCGCGGGCCGGTTCACAGTCTGTGTAGTGAGAGAGCGCCCATTTGGTATGCTGAACGACTGGCAGCGTCACAGCTTCGCCGCAGGCAGCATGGGGCCTAAGATTGAAGCGGCCCTCGACCGTCAGCGCCGGCGGCGCCATGGCGGGCATCGGCAGGCTGGAGGAAGCTCTCGACATTCTCGAAGGCCGGGCCGGCACCAACATCGCTGCGCCTGCTTGAGGCAAATCAAGGCGGCACGGCCTGCTTCCGCCTATTCAACATCGACGCTATTCAAACAGGAGGTATCGATCATGATCAGTCGCAAAATTCGAATGTTGGGCCTGGCCACCGCCGTGGTTCTGCCTACCGGTCTTGCAACGCCGGCTTTCGCCGATCAGGACGACGGCTGGTTCTGGGGCCGCGGCATGATGGGCCAGTGGTTCCGGGGCGAGATGATGGGCCGCGGCATGATGGATGGGTGGGGATCCGGCATGATGATGGGCTGGCAGTTCAGCGAGCAGCGGCTTGCGGCGCTCAAGAGCGAGCTCGGCATCACCGAGGCCCAGTCCAAGGCCTGGGACGATTATGCCGCCGCCGTCAAGACTTCGGCCCAATCCATGCGCGACGCCCATGTCAAGCTGATCGGCGCGGCCAACCCCGCCACCCTGCCTGAACGCCTGCAATTGAGCCAGGAGATGATGACGGCCCGGATCGAATCGCTGAAGTCGGCCAACGCGGCGACCCTGGCGCTCTATGAAGCGCTGAACGACGAACAGAAGAAGAAGGCCGACGAACTCATCCTTGGCATGGGCATGATGTAACTCGAGGGCTTCCGGATGTAACTCGAGGGCTTCCGGGTGCGCCGGTGGCGCGCCCGCAGCTTGTGCGACGATAATGGCCGCCCAGATAGCTGGGGGCTTCAGGAGCGTTAGCACCGCCCGGCTTCGATCAGATCGCGAGACGACGGGGCCGTCACCTCGGTGTCGGTTTCGGTGATGAGTAGCTAGTCCTCGATGAATGGTATTGGCTTCGTTTTTTGGAGCGTGCATGACGCCGCTCTCAATCCTGAAGGACCAGCAGATCCTGGGTTGAGAAGCTAACCTCGGCCCTTGCTCCGGCCACCGGGGGCGCCGACGCGGGGTTATTGAACATGTCCAGCGAAATGGCGTTATCGCCGAGTCTGGTCCGGACACGTATTACCGAACCCAGAAAATGCACCTCGCTGATCGTGCCGCCGATACTCGAATCGCGGCCTTGCATCTTGCCGAGCGACACCGCCTCGGGGCGAAGCGCGAGCGAGATTGGGTCGCCCGCCTTGCGCGGCCCAAGGTTCCGGCCAAGCTTGACAATCTTCCCGCCAATACTGACCGAACCCTTCACCGGCTCAACGACATTCGCGGTGAGCACGTTCAAGGTGCCGACAAAGTTTGCCACGAATCGCGTGGCCGGCCGGTTGTAGATCTCAAACGGCGTGCCGGTTTGCTCGGCCTTGCCTTCGTTCATCACAACGATGCGGTCCGACATGGAGAACGCTTCTTCCTGGTCGTGGGTGACGAAGATCGTGGTAATGCCGAGC
>JANMQB010000418.1:0-2564 GCA_031370155.1 Hyphomicrobiales bacterium
GGCGGGGCCGGCGGCGTAGCCGATGCGCCAGCCGGTCATGGCGTAGGCTTTTGAGACCCCGTTCATGGTGAGCGTGCGCTCATAGAGGCGGGCCTCGATCTGGGCCGGCGTGAAGAACTTGAAATCGTCGTAGACCAGATGCTCATACATGTCGTCGGTCAGCACCCAGACATGAGGATGCCTGACCAGCACATCGGTCACCGCCTTGAGCTCGGCCCGCGAATAGGCAGCCCCGCTCGGATTCGACGGTGAGTTGAGAATAAGCCATTTGGTCCGGGGCGTGATCGCTTTCTCGAGAGCGGAAGCCTGCAGCTTGAAGCCATGCTCGAGCCGCGTCTCCAGGCAGACCGGCTTGCCGCCCGCCAGCATGACGATGTCGGGATAGCTCACCCAATAGGGCGCCGGCACGATCACCTCGTCGCCGGGATTGACGGTTGCCATCAGCGCGTTGAACAGCACCTGCTTGCCGCCGCTGCCGACCGAGACTTGCGAAGGCTTGTAATCGAGCCCGTTCTCGCGCTTGAACTTGGCGCAGATCGCTTTCTTGAGTTCGGGGATGCCGTCGACTTGGGTATATTTGGTCTTGCCGGCGCGGATCGCGGCGATCGCCGCTTCCTTGATGTTGCCGGGCGTGTCGAAATCGGGCTCGCCCTGCGCCAGGCCGATGATGTCGCGGCCCTCGACCTTCAGCGCCATGGCCTTGTTGGAAATGGCGATGGTGGCGGAGGGCTGAATGCGGTTGAGCGCGTCGGAAATGAAACCCATGGGATTTAGACCTTTTGCCGGAAGCCGGGCGAACTCCTAAGGCCTGGCCTTAGCTCCGGCAAGCCTCAATCCACCGCATGATACGGGGGCTTGCAGATATGCCATGATAGGTGATGGACCAGCGCCCGTTTCTCATTGCCGGCGGCGGCATCGCCGGGCTGGCGGCAGGTCTCGGCCTGGCCAAGATCGGCCGCGCCGCGGCGATCTTCGAGCAGGCCGCCGCCTTCGAGACGGTGGGCGCCGGGCTGCAGATGTCGCCCAATGCCGTCCGGGCCTTGCAATGGCTGGGCGCCTGGCAGGCGGTCGAGCCGCATTGCGTGGTCCCCGACGAAATCCATGTGCGTGACGGGTTGAGCGGTGGCCTGCTGCAGCGCGTCCGCCTCGGGAAACCCTTCGAGGAACGCCACGGCGCACCCTACCGGGTCGCCCATCGCGCCGATCTCCTGAACGGACTGCTGGCGGCGGCGCGGGCGGACACCCGCATCGACCTGATCAATTCCATGCGGGCGGTCCGCGCCGTCAATCATGCCGATGGCGCGGCACTCGAATTTGCACCCGGCAGCCGCATCGAGGGCGCCGCGGTCATTGCCGCCGACGGCATCCGCTCGCGGTTGCGAAAGGAGATTGCCGGTGATGGCCCACCCCTGCTTCGCGGCCACGCCATCTTCCGGGCGCTCGTTGCCTTCGATGCCGTGCCGCCATCGGTCGCTGCCGATACCGTGACGCTGTGGCTCTATCCCGGCGGCCATGTAGTACATTATGCGGTGAGCAACTGGACACAATTCAACATCGTGGCGGCGATCGACAGTGCCTGGACCGCGGCCGGCTGGAGCGAACCCGGCAAACCCGACGAGGTCAAATTGGCTTTCGCCGATGCCGCCAGTCCGCTAGCCGATCTGCTCGCCGTTCCCAAGTCCTGGCTGAAATGGGCGGGCGCCGACCTGGCGCCGGCGGCGCAATGGACGAAGGGCCGTATCGTGCTTGCCGGCGATGCCGCCCATGCGAGCCTGCCCTATCTCGCTCAGGGTGCGGCCATGGCGCTGGAAGATGGCTGCGTCCTGGCAAAATGTGTCGGAGAGACGCCCGACATCGCCGCCGCATTTTCCCGCTACGCCGCTCTGCGTCGAGAACGCACTGCCCGCGTACAAAATGAGTCGCTCAAGCTTGGCCGCCTCTACCACGCCAGAGGCCCGGCGCGGCTGCTGCGCAATCTGGGGCTCAGGACCATGACGGCCGAACGCTTCCTGCGGCGCAGCGATTGGATCTATAAATGGACGCCGGAATGGACCCGAGCCATGGAATAACCGCCTTGATAGGGCGTAATCTGATCGAGATTGGAGGATCCCATGCGCAATATCCTGACTCTCGGTTTCGCCGCCATGCTGGCGGTGTCGATCTCCGGTCTCGCACTGGCCGCGGGCGGTGGCGGCGGCTCGTCCACGACGTCCCCGGCAGAGCTCAAATGCAAGAAAGGCGAGGTCGTCGCCAGCCTCAAGAAAGACGGTAAGACGGTCAAGAAAGACGGCAAGACGGTGAAGGTCTGTGTCAAGGTCGAGTCCGGCATTCTTCCCGACGAGGATCTGTATCAGCAGGGCCGCGCCCTGGCCAAGGAAGGCAATTACGACTGGGCCCTGCAGGTGCTAGCCGCCATAAAGAACCAGAACGACCCGCATGTTCTAAACTATATCGGCTACAGCAACCGCAAGGCCGGCCGGCTTGAGATCGGCATTACTTTCTATCGCAAGGCGCTGGCCATCGATCCCGATTTCGTGCTGGCCCGCGAATATCTCGGCGAAGGC
>JANMQB010000453.1:0-3159 GCA_031370155.1 Hyphomicrobiales bacterium
TCACCTGGCCCACGAACCAGCCCAGCATGGAGGGCTTGGCCTTGGCCTGGGCCACCTTTTCGGGGTTGGCGGCGACGATCTCGTCCACCGCCTTCTCAATGGTGCCCATGTCGGTCACCTGCCTGAGACCGCGGGATGCGACAATTTCCTTGGGCGAGCCGCCCTCGCTCCACACAATCTCGAAGACGTCCTTGGCCATCTTGCCGGAAATGGTGCCGGCGGCGATCAGATCGGCGATCTCGCCGAGCTGTGCGGCGGATACCGGCGTCGTCTCGATTGTCTTGCCTTCCTTGTTGAGGCGGCCGAACAACTCGTTGATCACCCAATTGGCGGCGAGCTTGCCGTCGCGGCTGCGGGCCACGGCTTCGAAGAAATCGGCCGCCGCGCGCTCGGCCACCAGCACGCCCGCATCATAGGCCGAAAGCCCGTAATCGCGGATGAAACGCTGGCTCTTCTCATCGGGCAATTCCGGCAGACTCTTCTTGATGGCTTCGATCCAGGCTCCGTCGAGTTCCAGCGGCAAAAGATCGGGATCGGGGAAATAGCGGTAGTCGTGGGCCTCTTCCTTGGAGCGCATCGAGCGGGTCTCGCCCTTGCGCGCATCGAAAAGCCGGGTTTCCTGATCGATCTTGCCGCCGTCTTCCAGAATGCCGATCTGGCGGCGGGCTTCGTAGTCGATCGCCTGCCCCATGAAGCGGATGGAATTGACATTCTTGATTTCGCAGCGGGTGCCGAACTCCGCCCCCAGACGGCGCACCGAGACGTTGATGTCGGCGCGGAGTGAACCCTGCTCCATGTTGCCGTCGCAGGTGCCGAGATAGCGCATGATCTGGCGCAGCTTGGTGACATAGGCCTTGGCCTCCTCGGCCGAGCGCATGTCGGGTTTGGAGACGATTTCCATCAGTGCGCAGCCGGAGCGGTTGAGATCGACGAAGCTCATCGACGGGTGCTGGTCGTGCAGCGACTTGCCGGCATCCTGTTCGAGATGCAGCCGTTCGACGCCGACTTCGACCGAACGGCCGCCATCGAGCTCGACATGCACGATCCCCTCGCCCACGATGGGCTGCTTGTACTGGGAAATCTGGTAGCCCTGCGGCAGGTCGGGATAGAAATAGTTCTTGCGGTCGAACACCGAACGCCGGTTGATTTGCGCCTTGAGGCCGAGCCCGGTGCGCACCGCCTGCTCGACGCAATATTCATTGATCACCGGCAGCATGCCGGGCATCGCCGCATCGACCAGCGAGACATGATCGTTGGGTTCGCCGCCGAACTCCGCCGAGGCGCCGGAGAACAGCTTGGATTTCGCCGTCACCTGGGCATGGACCTCCATGCCGATGACGATTTCCCAATCGCCCGCCGCTCCCTTGATCCAGTCCTTCTTCTCGGCCACGCGTTTTGCGGATTCAAGCATCGCTCACCCTTTTGTGTGCGCGTCTTGGTAACGGCTCGCCTTCGCGGATTCAAGGCCCGGGCTTGCGCAGCTCCCGGGTGATCGAGCGGGCGAGATAGAGGGCGCCGAGGAACAGCACCGCCAGAACTGCGAAGAATGTCACGTCGGCCCGGCCCACCGCCCCGAAGCCGCCGGCCGCCCAGCGCTTGGCCGCTTCGATGCCGATGACCAGGCCCACCAATGCGGCCGCCCCAACCGCCCCCACCCGCATGGCGCGGAGGGCCAACCTCGCCAAGGACGGCATTTCACTCATTCACTTTCCTCCGGTGCGGGGCCCGTGCTAACCCCACCACTCCCTCCATGATGGCGCAGGCGATGGCCAAATCCAAACCCGATCTTTCGACCTTGAAGCCCGAAACCCGGCTGGTGGCGGCGGGCCGGCAGTTGAGCGAGCATGGCTTCGTCAATCCCGCCGTCTATCACGCCTCGACGGTGCTGTTCGACGATGTCGATGCCTTGCACGACAAGCACGCCCGATACCGCTATGCCCGCCGCGGCTCGCCCACCTCGCTTGCCGTCGAATCGGCCATCACCGCCCTCGGCGGCGGCCACGCAACCAAGGTGGCGTCTTCAGGCCTGGCGGCGATCGCCATGGCGCTCCTCGCCTTTCTCAAGTCCGGCGATCATCTGCTGATGGTGGATGCGGTCTATGCGCCGGCCCGCCATCTTTGCGACACGGTGCTGAAACGTCTCGGCATCGAGACCACCTATTACGATCCCCTGATCGGCGGCGGCATCGCCGCGCTGATCCGGCCCAACACCCGCGTCGTCTATTGCGAAAGCCCGGGCTCCCAGACCATGGAAGTGCAGGACGTTGCCGCCATCGCCGAAGCCGCGCATCGCAAGAAATGCCTGGTCTTCCTCGACAACACCTGGGCCGCCGGTCATTATTTCAGCGCCTTCGCCCATGGCTGCGATGTGGCGATCCAGGCGGCGACCAAGTATCTCGCCGGTCATGCCGACGCCATGATCGGCTCCGTCACCTGCACCGAGGCGGTCTGGCCGCAATTCAAGGAGACTTACGAGTCCATGGGCCAGTTCGCCGGCCCCGACGACATGTTTCTGACGCTGCGCGGCATCCGCACCCTCGATGTGCGGCTCGAACGCCACATGAAAAATGCCCTGCATATGGCGGAATGGCTGGGCTCGCGTGCCGAAGTCGAGACGGTTCTCTATCCGGCGCTCGCCAATGCGCCGGGCCATGCCCTGTGGCGGCGCGATTTCACCGGCGCCTCGGGCCTGTTCTCGGTCATCCTCAAGCCCGCCTCGGAGAAGGCCGTCGCCGCCATGCTCAATGGCCTCGTGCTCTTCGGCCTGGGCTATAGCTGGGGCGGCTATGAGAGCCTCGTCATGCCCTGCCGGCCGCATCGCACGGCGACACGGTGGGCCGATGTCGGCCCGTGTCTCCGCTTCCACATCGGGCTGGAAAATCCCGCCGATCTGATCGCCGATCTCCAACAGGGATTTGCCAGGCTTCGCGCCGCCGCTTGAATTGGGGCCGTCTCACCCCATGTGAACCCATGCAACCGGAGCCGAAAATGCGAATCATTCTGGCCGCTGTCGCCGCACTTCTCTTTGCCTCGCTACCCGCCGCGGCCCAGGAGGCCGACGATCCGGAACTGATCTTCAAGAAGACCACCGTCTGGCGCCTGCTGTCGCCGGACGCCAAGCTCGCCACCTACGCCCTCGACGATCCCCTCGTCGAAGGC
>JANMQB010000490.1:0-1663 GCA_031370155.1 Hyphomicrobiales bacterium
TGAGGAGAAGCCGGTGCGGAAAATTGTGTGCATACGATAGCGGCGAAAGCCGGGACCCACCGCTCAGCTTGCACGAACAGTGGTCACCGAGGATTCGTCGCGCGGACAAATGGGTCCCGGCTTTCGCCGGGAAGACGGATGGTGGAAGCCGGCCCACTGACCCTGCCCCTCCCCCCTTGCAGTTGCCCACGCCCCGGTATTAAGCTTTCGTTTGCCATCTAGGGGAACGGGGCAGACGCCGGCCGGGATAGGGTCCCGGTCAGGCATGGTGGGGAGTATGCGGCGATGTATGCGTTGTTTGACCGGTCGTTGAAGCACATCGTGAAGACCGGTGCACTTTTTGTCACCGATCCCGCCGGCTTGCCCCACACCTATGGCGACGGCAGCGGCGCGGCCGTGCGCATGACCATCAAGGACGACGCCACGGCGCGCCGCATCGCGCTCGATCCCGACCGCTATCTCGGCGAATGCTACATGGAGGGCGGCCTCGTCCTCGAACAGGGCACCGTCTACGATCTTCTGGCGCTGTTGATTTCCAACATCGTCAGGGTGAAGAGCCCGCTGCCGCTGCGCCTGTTCCATCGCCTGCGCATCCTCGCCAGAAGGCTGCACCAGTACAATCCGGTGGGCAAGGCCAAGGCCAATGTGGCGCATCATTACGATCTTTCGGGCGCGCTTTACGATCTCTTCCTCGACCGCGACCGGCAATATTCCAGCGCCTATTTCGAAACCCCCTCGGCCTCGCTCGAGGACGCCCAGCTCGCCAAGAAGCGCCATCTGGCGGCCAAGCTGCAATTGAAGCCCGGCATGAAGCTGCTCGACATCGGCTCGGGCTGGGGCGGGCTAGGCCTCTATCTGGCCGAGACCTGCGGCGCCGAAGTGGTGGGAGTGACGCTCTCGGAAGAACAGCACAGGTTTTCCAACGAGCGGGCCCGTCAGCGCGACGTCGCCGATCGCGTGCAGTTTCGCCTCCTCGATTACCGCCAGCTCGACGAAAGCTTCGACCGCATCGTCTCGGTCGGCATGTTCGAGCATGTGGGTGTCGGCCATTACAAGGAATTCTTCGCCAAGTGCCGGGCGCTGCTCAAGGACGACGGGGTGGCCGTGCTGCACTCGATCGCCCGCTCCGACGGGCCCGGCGCCACCAGCGCCTGGGTCACGAAATATATCTTCCCCGGCGCCTATGCCCCGGCGCTTTCGGAAGTTGTGCCGCATATCGAGCGCCAGGGCCTCTATGTCACCGACGTCGAGATCCTGCGCCTGCATTATGCCCAGACGCTGCGCGAATGGCGTCGCCGCTTCGCCGACCACCGCGAGCGGGCAGTGGCCATCTATGACGAGCGCTTCTGCCGCATGTGGGAGTTCTATCTCGCCGGCGCGGAATGCTCTTTCCGCTTCTACGGCATGAACAATTTCCAGATCCAGTTCTGCAAGAACCAGCACGCCCTGCCGCTGACCCGCGACTACATGCTCGAGGCCGAGGCCGAACTGCGCCGGGCGGAAAGCCTCCGGCCGCGCTTCAAGTCGGTTCCGGCGGAGTGAATGGCCGGTTTACTTCGCGGGCCGGATGTTCTGGTTCATGTGGAAGACATTCTCCGGATCGTATTTGGCCTTGATTTTCTGCAGCCTCGGATAGTTGGGGCCGTAGGCGGCGGCGGCCATC
>JANMQB010000501.1:0-4768 GCA_031370155.1 Hyphomicrobiales bacterium
TGCAGGTGGCCTGGTGGGCCCATATCGGCGGCTTCTTTGCCGGCCTTGCCATTACATTCCTGCTTCGTTCCAGGCTGCTCATTAGGATTGGCGATTGAAGCCAAGCGTCGCATGTGGTTCTGTCCATGCCGGTCCCGGAATTGACTTGACCCGGTGCGGTCACTAGGTTCCGCCGCGATTTTCCAAAGAGGGTGGTGATGAAAGTCCTGGTCGCCGTAAAGCGGGTCGTCGACTTCAACGTCAAGATTCGCGTGAAGGCCGATGGCTCCGGCGTCGAACTGGCCAATGTGAAAATGTCGATGAACCCCTTCGACGAAATCGGCGTCGAGGAGGCGGTGCGGCTCAAGGAGCAGGGCAAGGCCACGGAAGTGGTGGCTGTCTCGGTGGGGCCGGCCCAGGCCATGGAGACTCTCCGCACCGCCCTTGCCATGGGCGCCGACCGCGCCATCCTGGTGAAGCACGACGACTATGTGGAGCCGCTGGGCGTCGCCAAGATTCTCAAAGGAGTGGTCGAGGCCGAAAAGCCCGACATCGTGATCCTCGGCAAGCAGTCGATCGACGACGACTGCAACCAGACCGGCCAGATGCTGGCAGCCCTCCTGGGCTGGGCCCAGGCCACCTTCTGCTCCAAGCTCGAGCTGGGCGATGGCGAATCCGCCATCACCCGCGAGATCGACGGCGGGTTGCAGACCATCAAGGTCAAGATGCCGCTGATCGTCACCACCGACCTGCGCCTGAACCAGCCGCGCTATGCTTCGCTGCCCAACATCATGAAGGCCAAGAAAAAGCCGCTCGATGAAAAGACGCCTGCAGATTACGGCGCCGATGTGCGCCCGCGCCTCAAGGTTTTGAAGACCGTGGAACCGCCGAAGCGCCAATCCGGCGTCAAAGTGAAGTCGGTTGCTGAACTGGTCTCGAAACTCAAGGAAGCGGGAGCGATCTGATCATGGCCGTTCTTCTGATTGCCGAACACGACAACAAATCGCTCAAGGATGCAACCCACAAGGCCGTGACCGCCGCGAGCCAGATGGGCGGCGACGTGCATGTGCTGGTGGCCGGCCACAAGGCCGAGGCAGCCGCGGCCCAGGCGGCGAAGCTCGCGGGCGTCAAGAAGGTTCTGCATGTCGAGAGCGCCGCCCTCGAGCGGCCCCTGGCCGAGCCCATGGCGGCCACAATCGTCTCGCTGGCGGGCACCTATGAGCACATCGTTGCCGCCGCCACCACCAACGGCAAGAACTACATGCCGCGCGTCGCGGCCCTTCTCGACGTGATGCAGATTTCGGATATTTCCGAGGTCAAGTCCGCCGACACCTTCGTGCGCCTGATCTATGCCGGCAACGCCGTGCAGACGGTGCAGTCGGCCGACGCGAAGAAAGTCGTTACTGTCCGCACCGCCTCCTTCGCCGCAGCGCCCGAAACAGGCTCGGCAACAATCGAGAAAACCAGTGCCGCCGCCGATCCCGGCCTCTCCTCCTATCAGAGCGAGAACCTGTCGAAGTCGGACCGCCCCGAGCTCACCTCCGCCAAGATCATCGTCTCCGGCGGCCGCGGCATGCGGAGCGGCGAGAATTTCAAGCTGCTCGAATCGGTCGCCCGCAAGCTGGGTGCTGCCGTCGGCGCCTCGCGCGCCGCCGTCGATGCGGGCTATGTGCCGAACGATTACCAGGTGGGCCAGACCGGCAAGGTCGTCGCCCCCGATCTCTACATCGCGGTCGGCATTTCCGGCGCCATCCAGCATCTCGCCGGCATGAAGGACTCAAAGATCATCGTCGCCATCAACAAGGACGAGGAGGCGCCGATCTTCCAGGTTGCCGACTATGGCTTGGTCGCCGATCTCTTCCAGGCGGTGCCTGAACTCGATAGCGAACTGGCGAAGCTGGCGAAGTAACCGGACCGGTATTTAGTTTGCTGCACTTGCGAAATGGGCTTGCCCGCGCCCGGTGCCCGATATAGGCTCGCCCGCCTTTATCAAGTGGGTAGTAGACGCGAATGCAGATCAGGAAAGTCGGCGTCATCGGCGCCGGGCAGATGGGCAACGGCATTGCCCATGTCTGCGCGCTGGCCGGTTACGAGGTCGGCCTCAACGACATCAGCAAGGACCGCATCGAGGCGGGGCTCGCCACCATCAACGGCCATCTGGCCCGGCGGGTCAAGTCGGGCAAGATCACCGAGGCCGACCGTGACGCGGCACTCAAGCGCATCAAGGGCGTTGCCTCCTATGACGGCTTCGCCGACTTCGATCTGGTGATCGAGTCGGCCGTCGAAGACGAACAGGTCAAGCGCAAGATCTATCAGGCGCTCTGCCCGCACCTCAAGCCCGAGGCGATCCTCGGCACCAACACTTCGTCGATTTCGATCACCCGGCTTGCCGCCACCACCGACCGGCCGGAAAAATTCATGGGCATACACTTCATGAATCCGGTGCCGGTGATGGAGCTGGTGGAGCTGATCCGCGGCATCGCCACCGGCGAGCCGACCTTCACCGCCGTCAAGGAATTCACCGCCTCGTTGCACAAGACCATTGCGGTGTCCGAGGATTTTCCCGCTTTCATCGTCAACCGTATTCTGCTGCCGATGATCAACGAGGCGATCTATACGCTCTATGAAGGCGTGGGCGGTGTCGAGGCCATCGACACGGCGATGCGGCTGGGGGCCCGCCATCCCATGGGGCCGCTGGAGCTGGCCGATTTCATCGGCCTCGATACCTGTCTGTCGGTGATGCAGGTGCTCTTCGAGGGCCTGGCCGATTCGAAATACCGCCCCTGCCCGCTCTTGGTGAAGTATGTCGAAGCCGGCTGGCTCGGCCGCAAGACCAACCGCGGCTTCTACGACTACCGCGGCGAAAAGCCGGTGCCGACCCGCTAGCCGGAAGTGCCCTCGGCGATTGCCGCCCGGATCAGGGCGAAGGCCTCGGGGCTGGCCCATTCGGCGGGGCCCAGAAGGCGGCCTATTTCATTGCCCTGGCGATCGATCAGCACCGTTGCGGGAAGCCCCAAGGCTTCGAGATCGTCGAGGATTTTGCCACTGGGTTCAACATAGAGCTTGAGTGCCTGCGAACCGGTCTCCGCAATGAAGGCCGCCGAGGCCGCAACCCCCTTGCGGTCGATGCTGATCGCGACCACTTCGAAATCCTCTGACCCCACTTGTCTCTGCAATTCGGCCAGCGCCGGCATTTCCTTCCGGCATGGCGCGCACCAGGTGGCCCACAGATTGACCAGGACGACGCGGCCGCGCCACTGGCTGAGCCTCATTTCCGCGCCGACGCCGTCCTGAAAAGCGATATCGGCTACCGGCACGCGCTGCGGCTTGACGACAAAGGCGGCAAGCGCCCCCTTGGCAAGGTCCTTGCTTACCCCAGGCTGCACCAGTGCGGCACCGGCCAGCGGCACGGCGGCCTTGCGTTCGCCGCTCTGAAACCAGTAAATGCCGGTGATCGCGGCAAGGATGACCAGTCCGGCGGCAAGGGTTCTGTATCGGGTTTTCATGGCAGGCTCTTTGCGCCGGAATGAAGGATTTTCGATGACCAACAAGATGTGGGGCGGGCGGTTTCAATCGGGGCCGGACGCGATCATGGAGGAGATCAACGCCTCGATCGGCTTCGACCGGCGCCTGTTCGCCCAGGATATCGCAGGCTCGAAAGCCCATGCCGCGATGCTGGCCGAACGGGGCATCATCTCGAAGTCCGATGCGCAAGCAATTAGGCGCGGGCTCGACCAGGTTCAAGGCGAAATCGAGGCGGGCACCTTCAAATTTTCGCGGGCCCTCGAGGACATCCACCTTAATATCGAATCGCGGCTCAAGGAACTGATCGGCCCCGCCGCCGGGAGATTGCACACGGCGCGCTCGCGCAACGACCAGGTAGCCACCGATTTCCGCCTCTATGTGCGTGAGACAATCGATCATCTCGACGGCCGGTTGCGCGGCCTGCAGCAGGCGCTCGCCGAAAAGGCCGCCGCCCACGCCGCAACCATCATGCCGGGCTTTACACATCTTCAGGTGGCCCAGCCGGTGACCTTCGGCCACCATTGCCTGGCTTACGTCGAGATGCTGGCCCGCGACCGCGGCCGCCTTGCCGACGCCCGGACACGGCTCAACGAAAGCCCGCTGGGGGCGGCAGCCCTTGCCGGAACCTCTTTCCCCATCGACCGCGCCATGACGGCGAAGGCTTTGGGCTTCGACCGGCCGATGCGCAATTCTCTCGATGCCGTCGCCGACCGCGACTTCGTGATCGAGACGGTTGCCGCCTGCGCCGTCTGCGCCACGCACTTGTCGCGGCTTGCCGAGGAAATCGTCATCTGGTCCTCGGCCCAGTTCCGCTTCGTGAAGCTCTCCGATAAATTCACCACCGGCTCCTCGATCATGCCGCAGAAGCGCAATCCCGATGCGGCCGAACTGGTGCGCGCCAAACCGGGCCGCGTTCTCGGCGCGCTGACGGCGCTGCTGGTGGTGATGAAGGGCCTGCCGCTGGCATACTCCAAGGACATGCAGGAGGACAAGGAACCGGCCTTCGACGCGTTTGACTCATTGTCACTGGCCCTTGCCGCCACCACTGGCATGGTGAAGGATATGGTTCCCAATGCGGAAGAGATGCGCAAGGCCGCGGCTTCCGGATTTTCCACCGCGACCGACTTGGCCGACTGGCTCGTCCGTACACTGAAGATCCCGTTCCGCGAAGCCCATCACATCACCGGAAGCCTGGTGGCGCTGGCCGAGACCGAGGGCTGCGATCTGCCGGAACTTTCACTGGCGCTGATGCACTCGGTCGAAC
>JANMQB010000559.1:0-3118 GCA_031370155.1 Hyphomicrobiales bacterium
GGAACTGCGCCAGGCCGCGCACCGGCTGCGCCGGGCCATCGCCATTTTCGCCCTTTCACAACCGCCGTCTCAGGACCGCGTCGACGCCCTTGAGGGCTCTTTGTTCGGCGGTTTCGGCGCCGTGAACGAGACGGCCGAGCGCCTGTCGCGCCTGAGTGAACCCGAGCCCGGCGATCTCGATCCTGGCCTCCGCCGCCGTTTCCAATCACCGCGGGGGCTGTGGCGGATCGAGGTGCTGCCGCGCTCCGATGTCGCGAGCGCGAACTTCGCCGAAGCGCTGCGCCGATTTTCACCGAGTGCGGCGGGAGACCCAATCGTCGCCCTGGCGCGCAGCGAGATCATGCGCCGCGCCGCCTTCACGGCGCTGGCGGCGGGACTGGCGCTTGCCGCCTTCATGGCTGTGGCCTACCTGCAGCGCCATGATTTGACGCTTGCGGTGCTCTTGCCGCTGCCGATGGCGATAGGACTGTCGGCGGCGGCGATCACCGCAATCCAGCTCACCGTAACCCCTGCGGGGCTTGCTGCCGCCTCGATGGCGCTGGCCATCGGACTCGCGTCGGCCACGGTGCTTGCCATGCACGAAAAATCCAGCATCGATCCTTCAACAGCGCGGGCCGCTATCCTGCCACCGCTTGCGCTTATGGCCGGCATAGCGCCCCTGTCGATTTCGGCACTGCCGGCGCTTCAGGAATTCGGCCGTATGACGGCGCTGCTTCTCGCCTTGCAACTGGTCGTCAATTCTTTCGTTGTGCCGCAGATCGGCGCCTGGACCGGCCGGCGCTGATCAGGCCAGAGTCTTGAGATCCAGAACGCGTTTGCCGGGCTCCAGTGCCGCCATGACTTCGGCCACGATGTGGCGCGCCGTCAGTCCTGCCTCGTCATATTGCTCCCTCGGTGAAGCATGGGCGACGAAACGGTCGGGCAGGAACATGGTCCGCACCTTGCAGCCAGCACCGATCAGATTGGCGCGCGCCAGGAAATGCAAAACCTGGGTGCCGAAACCGCCGATGGCGCCCTCCTCGATGGTGATCAGGATTTCGTGGTTGTTGACCAGACGCCGCACCAGCACCTCGTCCAGAGGCTTGGCGAAACGGGCATCGGCGACCGTGGCGGAAAGCCCCAGCGAGGCCAGATCGTCGGCTGCCTTCAGGCATTCCTGCAGCCGCGCTCCCAGCGACAGGAGCGCCACCTTCGACCCTTCGCGCACGATGCGGCCCTTGCCGATTTCCAGCGCAATGCCAGGCTCGGGAAGATCGACGCCCACGCCCTCGCCGCGCGGATAACGGAAGGCGCAAGGGCCATCGTCGATCGCCACCGCCGTTGCCACCATGTGGACCAGTTCCGCCTCATCCGCCGCCGCCATCACCACCATGCCGGGCAGGCAGGAGAGATAGGCGACGTCATAGCTTCCCGCATGGGTGGCGCCGTCCTGACCGACGAGCCCCGCCCGGTCGATGGCGAAGCGCACCGGCAATTTCTGCAGCACCACATCATGGACCACCTGATCGTAGGCCCGCTGCAGGAAAGTGGAATAGATGGCGCAGAAAGGCTTGAAGCCTTCCGTTGCCAGCCCCGCCGCGAAGGTCACCGCATGCTGCTCGGCAATGCCGACATCGAACATGCGGGCAGGAAAGCGCTCGGCGAACTTGTCGAGGCCGGTGCCCGACGGCATCGCCGCGGTGATGGCGACGATCTTCTCGTCGCGCTCGGCTTCGGCGATCAGCGACTTGGCGAAGACCGAGGTGTAGGTTGGGGCATTGGACGTGCCCTTCTTGATCTCGCCCGATTCCGGATCGAAGCCGGCGATGGCATGATATTTTTCGGAATCCTCCTTGCCGAAGGGATGACCCTTGCCCTTTTCCGTCACCACATGGACGAGGATGGGTCCAAGCTCTTTGGCGTCCCGCACATTCTGCAGGATGGGCACCAGCGTATCGACATTATGCCCGTCGATCGGTCCCACATAATAGAAGCCGAGTTCCTCGAACAATGTGCCGCCGGTCAGCATGCCGCGGGCATATTCGTCGGCACGCTCGGCGGCGGTGCGCAAGGTTCGCGGGAATTTCTTGGCCAGATGCTTGGCGATGTCGCGCAGCGACAGGAACGGCCGCGACGACACCAGCCAGGACAGATAGTTGCTAAGCGCACCCACGGCGGGTGCGATCGACATGCCGTTGTCGTTGAGCACCACGATGAGGCGGGTATCCAGCGCCCCGGCATTGTTCATCGCCTCATAGGCCATGCCGGCGCTCATGGCGCCGTCGCCGATCACGCACACGACATTATTGTCGCGCCCACGCAGGTCGCGGGCCACCGCCATGCCGAGTCCGGCCGAGACGGAGGTGGAACTGTGGGCGGCGCCGAAAGTGTCGTAGTCGCTCTCGCCGCGGCTGGTGAAGCCGTAGAGCCCGTCGCGCTGGCGGATGCGGCGGATCGAGCCGCGCCGCCCGGTCAGGATCTTGTGCGGGTAAGTCTGGTGGCCCACGTCCCAGACGATGCGGTCCTCCGGCGTGTTGAAGACAAAATGCAGCGCCACGGTGAGCTCGACCACACCGAGGCCCGCTCCGAAATGGCCGCCTGAAATGGCGGCGGCATCGATCGTCTCGGCCCGGAGCTCGGCGGCGACCTGGACGAGCTGCGCCGGCGCCAGGCGGCGCAGATCGGCCGGCGACTGGATCGTGTCGAGTAGCGGTGTCGAGACGGTCATGCGAACTCACGGCGGCCGGCGGCAGGGTCGGAAATTGAAGCTGGCGGCTTACTTAGGCGCTGGCCCCGGCCTTCGCAAACCCTTTGTCCGGTGACCTTATGACAGGCCCCGTACAGCCACAAGGTTTACGCAACAGGGGACAAGCGTAAGACCCGATGCTATGCTATGCGCCGTCAACCCGCCCCTCCCGGGCCACTGGCCGCTACGGGATAGGCGAAAAAACAGGGAGTGGAAACGTATGAATATGCAATTCAAGTCATGGCTCGCCGGCACAACGATGCTGGTGATGACCGCGAGCGGCGCCTTTGCCGAGACCGTTCTCAACCGCGGCAATTCCGCCGATCCGGAATCGCTCGATCCGCACAAGACCTCGACCGTTTACGAAGCCAATATTCTGCGCGACCTGTTCAC
>JANMQB010000005.1:0-8190 GCA_031370155.1 Hyphomicrobiales bacterium
AGAATGGCCTCGCCCGCCACCAGGCCCTTGTATTCGACGACGCGCCTGCCTTCGACGCTATGCGTTGTGGTCACTAGCATGTTTCACCTCCGGCTCTGTCAAGCGGCGTAGTTAATGGCGGAAATGCCGGATGCCAGTGAAAACCATGGCAAGTCCTGCATCATCGGCGGCCTTGATCACTTCGTCGTCCTTGATCGAGCCGCCCGGCTGGATGACGGCGGTGGCGCCTGCCTCCGCCGCCTGAATGAGGCCGTCGGCGAAGGGGAAGAAGGCGTCGGAGGCGACGACCGAACCCTTGACCAGGGCATCCTTGAGGCCGGCGGCGCGCGCGGCATCCTCGCTCTTGCGCACCGCGATGCGCGCCGCATCGACCCGCGACATCTGGCCGGCACCAATCCCCATTGTGGCGCCGTCCTTGGCATAGACGATGGCATTCGACTTGACATGCTTCACCACCCGGAAGGCGAAGCGGAGATCGGCCAGTTCCTGTGGCGTCGGCGCCCGCCGCGTCACCACTTTCATCTCACCGTCCGTCAACGTGCCATTGTCGCGCGATTGCACCAGCATGCCCCCGGAGATTGTCTTGACCGACAGTCCGGGGGCACGCGGATCGGGCAGGCTGTCGACGATCAACAGACGCAGATTCTTTTTCGCCGCCACGATTGCCTGGGCCTGCGCGTCCGCGCCGGGGGCCACGATCACTTCGGTGAAGAGTGCCACGATCTCCTTCGCGGTTGCGGCATCGAGCCTGCGATTGAGCGCCACGACGCCGCCAAAAGCGCTGACCGGGTCGCAACGCAGGGCCTTGCGGTAAGTTTCCAGTGGCGAAGCGCCAATCGCCACGCCGCACGGATTGGCATGCTTGACGATGACGCAGGCCGCCTCGCGCCTCGAATCGAATTCGGCCAGACATTCGAGTGCGGCATCGGTGTCGTTGAGATTGTTGTAGGAGAGTTCCTTGCCCTGGAGCCGCCGCGCCGTGGCGACGCCGGCGCGGCCCTCGGGCGTCTCGTAGAGCGCGGCCGACTGATGCGGATTCTCGCCATAGCGCAACACTTGCAGGCGCCTGCCGCCGATGGCGAAGTAGTCCGGGAACGGCGCATCGAGGGCTCGCGCAAACCATTGCGAGATCGCCGCGTCATAGGCGGCGGTGCGGCCATAGGCCTTGGCCGCGAGCCGCTTGCGAGTCTCGAGAATTGTGGCGCCGGCGTTCCCCCGCATTTCGGCGATCACCGGAGCGTAATCCTCAGGCGAAACGATCACCGTGACACTGTCATGGTTCTTGGCCGCGGCGCGGATCATCGCCGGCCCGCCGATGTCGATCTTTTCGATCGCTTCGTCCCAGCGGACGTGGCGCGCGGCGGTGGCTTCGAAGGGATAGAGATTGACCGCCAGGAGATCGATGCCGGCGATGCCATGGGCGAGCATTGCCGCCTCATGTGCCGTGTCGCCCCGCCTGGCCAGAAGACCGCCATGCACCTTGGGATGCAGCGTCTTCACGCGGCCGTCCATGATTTCGGGAAATCCGGTGAGATCGGAAACATCCCTGACCGCGAGGCCGGCATCGGCGAGCCACTTGGCGGTGCCGCCGGTCGATACGATTTCAACATTGAGCTCCGCCAGCGCCCGGGCGAAGTCCAGCAATCCGGTCTTGTCGGAAACGGAAATGAGGGCGCGGCGAATGGGTCTCGGCATAGACTTTCCTACACTGCGGGCGACGGCGCCCCATAGCATGGAAGGCCGACTAGGCCATCAAAAAGGAAATCGCGGAGAAATCTCGGCGGAGCGGCGCGGCCGCGACTTGCGGTCGAGTTTCTTGAAGGCCCAGTTGACCCGCGAAGCTTCTTGGGGCTCACCCCGAATGACGATCTGCTGGCAGTCCTGCGGGCCCTCACCTGTGGCCAGCAACAGGCTGTCCTCCAGGCTGACATGGCCGCCGCGGGCGGTGAATTTCCATGCCGCGTGATTGGGCAGCATCAAGAGAATATTGGCGCCCTTGCGGTCCTGCCAGGCCCTGACGGAGGGATGCAGGTGAAAGCGCAGGACGAAGCCGGAGGCGGACGAGACGATGCGATCCTCGCCGCGAAAATCCTGTCCGCTGGCGGCCAGATAGAGATCGCGCTCGTGATGAAGGCAGCGCGCCGCGAGCAGCATACCTTGGGGAGAGACCGTGACCTCTGCTTCCGGCACTCCGCTGACGCCTGAATGATCCAGCGTGCTGTGGGCGGCGGGCGATTGCGCGGCTTCACGCCATGCGGGCTTCGCATGGCGCGGCATGCCGCAATTTCCCACGATGCGATGGGGCCCATCGGAAAATTCAAAGGCCAGTTCACTGTTGCAGGCGCTCGCCGGTCCGCAATCGGCGATCACCGCCGCTGACCCTTGTGTCAGCCGGCAATAGCCGGAATGGGGCGCATGCATGAGCGGCTGACCGGCCACGCTGTCATGGTCGAGAACGGCGCGCACGGCAGTCTTGCGGGTTGCATCGGCGCCCTGGAACAGGGCAAGCCCGCCGTCGCCATGACACAGCATGCGCAGCATGGGCAGCGCCCGATCGATGCTCGCCGCGAGCGGCGGCGGTATGGCGAGGCGCTGGCTGGCCAGCATGTCGCGCAAGGGGATCACATCGAGAAGCAGGGCCAGCAGATCCTGGGGATTGCGCGATGCAGGTCCGCCATCGGGAAGAATGGCGGCTTGAACCGCCGTGGCAAGGCCGTGCAAAGCCCGTGCGCGCAGGGCTTCGCCGCCGCGAAAGGCGAGTGCCGCCGACAGGAGGGCTGCCGATTGCCTGAGGCGTTCGCGCTCCGACCGGGCGCGCCGGCCCTGCAAGCGCCGCGCCTCGCGCGAGGCGATGGCGAGGAAGCGCGTTTCGAATTCTGCGGAAGCGCCGGTCATGAGATAGCCGGCGTGGCGGGCAAAGGACATGAGCCGCGTGCAGTCGCTGTGGCGGTCCCGGCTCTTGCCCTGGTCGTCCCAGCCCAGCACCATGGCGCGGGCGAAGGAACGGTAGAGTGCAAAGCCCGCCGCCTCGAGATGGGCAAGCCAGGCGAAACCGGCTAGTTCCGCCGCCCAGGCGGGTGAGGGCGCGGAGACGCGGAAGACGTCATTGGGAGAACAGTCGATTGCGTGGCCGGCGAAGGCAAAATGCCCGCGATAGAGGTTCTGCGCCAATTCCGGGGGGCGGCGATCAAGATAGGGCAGGGGTTGGCGCAGACCGGTGAAGCGCGGCGCGCTCACCGGCCCGGCCGTCATCCGCGCCACCAGCGAATCACTGACGGCATAAAGCGCCGTGGCAAGGCCTCGCCACGCCTCCAAACCCACGGATTTGCCGCGTCCGGTCATTCCTCGCCGCCATGCCGTTCGGATGAAGGGAGAGGAGCAATCTGGGACCGGTCCGGTTAACGATTTGATAACGATATTTGCTAGTTGCGCGTTAACCTTGCGGCAAAAAAGCCATCGAGACCCATGGCGGCACCGATGGGCATGAATGGCAGGGTCCGCAGGTAGCCCGCCGCGGTGATAAAGTGGCTTTCGATGCCCGCCTCGCCGGGTGCAATGGGAACCGGCGAAAAAGCCGGGTTGGCCGCGAGAAACCGCGCGAGCTGGTCTTCGCCCTCGGCGGGTTCGAGCGAGCAGGTGCTGTAGACGAGACTTCCGCCCGGCCTCACCAGTTGCGCCGCCTTGTCGAGCATGCGCCGCTGCAGGATTTCGAGTTCCTTGATCTGGGCCGGGGATTTCACATAGGGCAGATCGGGATGCCGCCGGATCGTGCCGGTTGCCGAACAGGGGGCATCGAGCAGCACCGCATCAAATTTTTCCGGCAGGTCGAAGGTGAGCACATCCCCCACGATCACCTCGGCCTCGAGCTTGGTGCGCTGTAAATTTTCACGGAGCCTGGCGAGCCGCTGTGCGGAGATATCGACGGCCGTGACGCGGGCGCCGGCCGCACCAAGCTGCAGGGTCTTGCCACCGGGCGCGGCGCAGAGGTCGAGCGCCGTCTTGCCCGAATGCTCGCCGAAGAGACGTGCCGGCATGGCGGCCGCCGCATCCTGAACCCACCAGGCGCCATCCGCGTAGCCGGGAAGCTCTTCGATGGAGCCACTGTGGTGAGCGAGCCTGATGCTGCCACCCAGCAATGCGAGGCCGCCGAGCCGCGCGGCCCAGCCCGGCGCATCGGATTTCGGCGTGATGTCGAGCGGCGGTTCCTCGCGATGGGCCTTGGCAATGGCGGCGGCCTGCCGCGGCCCATAGGCTTTCGTCCATGATGTCCATAGCCAGTCCGGCGTATTGAGACGCGGCGTGTCGAGGCCATTCAGAACATTCCTGCCTTCAATCGCGATCTTGCGCAGCACCGCATTGATCAGTCCGCTGAAATGCCGTGCCTCGTGGTCCTGCTTGGCAAGCCGAACCGAAAGATCGATTGCCGCATGGGCGGGAGTGTCGAGAAACAGGAGCTGCGCGCCCCCGAGCAGCAGTATGAGGGGCACCGCACCGGATTTGCGCGGCAAGGATTTTGCCATGAAGGCGGCAATGACCGCCTCGATCTCGCCCTTGTGCCGGAGTGCGGTGAAGATCAGCGCATGAAGGAAGGCCCGGTCGCGCGGCGCAAGCCCGTGATGGCTGTCGAGGAATTCATCAAAGGCCACGGCTGGATTGAGAACCTGCGCCAGCCCGTCGAGAGCGAGTTTGCGGACGACAAGTCCCGCCGCTTCCTCCGCCACGCTCAGCCCCAGGGACCGGAGCGGCGCGCCTGGCCGGCGCTCCATGGGCCTGATGTGGCCTGGGGAGACGCCATCTCGCGCGCCATGGCCTCGAGGGCGGCGATGCGATTTTCGGTTGCGGGATGGGTGGTGAAAAGATTGTCCATGCGCCGCCCCGACAGCGGATTGATGATGAAGAGATGGGCGGTTGCCGGATTGGCCTCGGCCGAACGGTTCTCGATGCGGTGGGCGGCGCCGGAAATCTTGGCCAGCGCCGAGGCAAGGGCCAGCGGCCGGCCCGAGATTTCGGCACCGCCGCGGTCGGCGCCATATTCGCGGGTGCGGCTCACCGCCATCTGCACGATCATGGCGGCGAGCGGCGCCAGGATGAGAATCAGGATCGAGCCCAGGGGACCGAGCGGACTGTTGCGGTCGCGGCCGCCGAACAGGAAACCGAAATTGGCGAGCATCGAAATGGCGATGGTCGCGGTCACCGTCATCACCAGCGTGTCGCGGTTCTTGATGTGGGCCAGTTCATGGGCCATGACGCCGGCGATTTCGTCGCGGTTCAAAAGCTGCAGAAGCCCGGTGGTGGCGGCGACCGCCGCGTTCTCGGGTTTGCGGCCGGTGGCGAACGCATTGGGCTGCGGGTTGTCCATGATGTAGAGCTTGGGCATCGGCAGTGAGGCGCGCTGTGCGAGCTCGGCTACCAGATCGTGGAACTCCGGCGCACCGGCGCGCTCGACCAGGCGGGCGCCGTGCATGCGGAGAACCAGCTTGTCGGCGTTCCAATAGGCGAAGAGATTCATTGCCGCCGCCACGAGAAAGGCCACGACCATGCCGGTCTCGCGGCCCAAGAGATAGCCGACGGCGAGGAAAAGGCCGGTCATCGCCGCCAGAAGCAGGCCGGTGCGCATCGTGTTCATGGGCCGTAATTCTCCTTGCTCGCAGCCGTTTGCACGTCCCATATGATGGTGATCGCGAGCCCCCGCGACAAGATGGGGGTCGCCCGATCAGGCGAAACCGAGCGCGCGCCGGATGCCCTCGGCGCCGACACCCTGTTCGCGCAAGGTCCGCAGCGAAATATCGCCGGCACTCTTCGACAATTTGCGCCCCGTCTCGTCGCCGATGAGCTCGTGATGATGGTAGCTAGGCGCCGGCAGGCCAAGCAGTTCCTGCAGCAGCCGGTGAATGGCGGTCGCGGCATAAAGATCGCGCCCGCGCACCACATGGCTGATGCCCTGCAATGCATCGTCGGTGACAACCGCGATATGATAGCTGGTGCCGATGTCCTTGCGCACCAAGACCGCATCGCCCCAGCGTAAAGGATCTGCCGCGACGGCCTTTCCTTTTTCTTCGTGTGTCAGGGGAGCCGCGAGGCGCGATTGCGCCGGACGCATGTCGAGGCGCATGGCGTAGGGAATGCCGCCGGCCATGCGATCGGCGATCTCCGATGGCGAAAGCTTTCGGCAGGTGCCGGGGTAGAGCGGCTGGCCTTCCGGATCGCGGGGTCCACTGGCGCCTGGCGCGGCGATGTCCTTGCGCGAGCAGAAACAGGGATAGAGCAGGCCCATCGTTCGCAGCCGCTCCTGAACCGCCGCGTAGTCTTTCAGATGGCGGCTCTGCACCCGTACCGGCTCCTCCCAGGCAAGGCCCAGCCAGGCGAGATCGGCGAGCGCCCGGGCGGTCAGGTGGGCGGTGCAGCGCACCGTATCGATATCTTCGATGCGGATGAGAAAACGCCCGCCACGCTCCGCAGCCATCCGGTGATTGAGCAGCGCCGAATAGGCATGGCCGAGATGCATCTCGCCATTGGGGCTGGGTGCGAAGCGGAAGGCTGGATGACTCATGGCCCGCTCTTGCGCGACTTGCGCCGAAACGTCAAACAGGGGCAATGCGCAGGCTCGACACTGAAGCCGATCTTCGTGCCGCGGTAGAGACATTGCTGCGCGCCGAGCCGCGTTTCACCGCGGTAGTCGAAGCGCATGGGACTCCGCCATTGCGGCGCATGGATGGAGGCCTTGCGGGACTTCTGCGCATCGTCACCGACCAGATGATCTCGCTCAAGGCGGGCGAAGCGATCTGGGCCCGGCTTGAAAGGGAATTGCGTCCCTTCGATGCCGCGACGATCGCCCGCAAGCGCCAGGCGAGCCTGATGCGGCTTGGCCTATCGGGCGCCAAGGCCCGGGCCTTCAGGGAGGTGGCGAAGGCGGTGGTTTCGGGCGGGCTCGATTTCGACAATTTGCATCGAATGCCGGATGAGCCAGCCTGGGCCGCGCTGACCGCATTGCCAGGCATCGGACCCTGGACCGCCGATATTTACCTGCTCTCGTCCATGGGCCGCGCCGATGCCTGGCCGGCCGGCGACCTTGCCCTGCGGGCGGCGGCTCACCATCTCTTCGGCCTGCCGCGGCGGCCCGATGCCGGGGCGCTTGCCGCCATGGCGGAGGGCTGGCGGCCATTCCGCTCGGTTGGCGCCAGGCTTCTGTGGAGCCATTACCGCGGGCTCCGGGGCCTCCCCCAGACCGTGACATGAGGCCCTTCACAGAACGGTTACGCACGATGTAGTATGCTTTTAGCTAACCTAACCGATGAGGCGAGGGTGTATCACGCCCCGATCGCACTGGAAGCCTGTCCCGCCCTTGTACTCAACGCGGATTACCGCCCGTTGAGTTACTACCCTTTGTCGCTGTGGAACTGGCAGGATGCGATCAAGGCGGTGTTTCTCGACCGCGTCAACATCGTCTCCGAATATGACCGCGTGGTGCGCTCGCCCTCCTTCGAATTCCGCCTGCCGAGCGTCGTCTCGCTCAAGAACTATGTGAAGCCGTCGCGCACCCCCGCCTTCACCCGGTTCAATGTTTTCCTGCGCGACCGCTTCACCTGCCAGTATTGCGGCGACCACAAGGATCTCACCTTCGATCACATGACACCGCGCTCCAAGGGCGGCCACACCACCTGGGACAATGTCGTCACCGCCTGCTCGCCCTGCAATCTGCTCAAGGGCGGACATCTACCCCAAGAGGTGAAGATGTATCCGGCGCACAAGCCGGTGCGGCCGACGGTCACGCAACTGCACAGCAACGGCCGCCTGTTCCCGCCCAATTACCTGCACGATAGCTGGCAGGACTATCTCTACTGGGATACGGAACTCGATCCCTGATCGCGCGCACCCGCCAAAGCGATACCCGCCATGGCCAGCGAGATCACCGCATTCCATCCGGCAAGCGACAGGCCCAGGATACGGACCGCCGCCTTGTCGCAGGCAACCACCGGCTTGCTCAGGTCCGGCAATATTCCCGTCAGGCTGCCGACGCAGGTATCCGGCCCCGGCCAGAATTTCCACTCAACGCCCGCATGGTAGGCGCCGAACACGGCGCTGCCGACCCACAGGAGGCCGATGAGGACGAGACCCGCCCTCGCCGTGCGCGGACTTGCCGGTGCGATCGCCGCGACGGCGAGCGCCAGCGGAATGCCGGCATAATAGGCC
>JANMQB010000020.1:0-3048 GCA_031370155.1 Hyphomicrobiales bacterium
GCATTCAGCGCGAAGCGGCGGGCGTTGGCGAGGCCGATGCGGCGGAGGAGAAACGGCGCGATGGTGGCGGGGATCAGGCCGAGCCTGGTTTCGGTAAGGGCGAATTTCGCCTCGCGCTCGGCCAGCACGATGTCGCAGACCGATGCGAGGCCGACGCCGCCGCCGAAGGCCGGGCCCTCGATGACGGCGATCAGCAGCTTGGGCAGCTCGTCGAGCAGTTGCAGCATCAGGGCCAGCCGGGCGGCTTCCGCCAGGCGCGCCGCACGGTTGGTGTCGAACTGCTCGCGCATCCAGGCGAGATCGGCGCCGGCGCAGAAACTCTTGCCGCCGGCCGACATCACCACGGCGCGCACGTCAGGCCGGCCCGCAAGATGCGTGGCCGCATCGGTCAACTCGCCGATCATGGCGGCGTTGAGGGCGTTGTGCTTCTCCGGACGGTTGAGCACCAGGCGGGCGATGCCGCGCCGATCGGTTTCCAGGCGGATCGTTTCATAGGGCTGGGTCATGGCTGCCGGCCCAGAATTTGCAACATGAAATCGCCGGCGTCCCGCAAGGCGCGGGCATCGATGCCGGTGGTGAAGCCATGGGCTTCCAGCATCGCCACGACCCGATCGGTGGCCACGTTGCCTTTGGCGCCGGGTGCAAAGGGGCAGCCGCCGGCGCCGCCGACCGAGGCATCGAAAATCGCCACGCCGCGGTCGAGGGAGGCGCGAATGCAATCGAGGGCCCGGCCGCTGGTGTCGTGGAAATGTCCGGCGATCCTTTCGGCGGGAATTTCATCAAGGATTGCACCGAGCAATACGGTGATGTCGTCTGGCGTCGCGACTCCGATGGTGTCGCCGAGCGAAATCTCCCGGCAGCCCATACGGAGGAGAGCAGAGGCCACCCAGCGCACGGCCTCCGGTGCGATGGGTCCTTCATAGGGACAGGCGACAACGCAAGACACATAGCCGCGCACCGGGATGCCGTCGGTCTTTGCGCGATCGCAAATTTCCCGGTAGCGGATCAGACTCACGGCGATCGAACAGTTGATGTTCTTGGCGCTGAACGTCTCCGAGGCGGAGGCGAAGACGGCGACTTCATCGGCGCCCGCCGAAATCGCCGCCTCATAGCCCACGAGATTGGGGGCGAGGGCCGCATAGACCACGCCATTCCGGCGCTTGATGCGGGCGAGGACATCGGCGCCGTCGGCCATCTGCGGCACCCGTTGCGGCGAGACGAAACTGGCGGCCTCGATGTAGCCGAGCCCGGTGGCCGACAGGAGATCGATGAGACGCACCTTGTTGGCGGCCGAAACGAAATTCGGCTCGTTCTGCAGCCCGTCGCGGGGGCCGACCTCGCAGATCTTGATGTGGGGCTGGTCAGGCATCGTCATCCTCGATGGTGGCGATCACAGCGCCTTCCTCCACCCGGTCGCCCGCCGCGGCATGGACCATGGCGATCTTGCCGGCGCGCGGGGCCCGCAGGGTGAATTCCATCTTCATGGATTCGGTGACCGCAATGGCGTCACCCTTGGCCACGCGGTCGCCGGGCTTGACGCTGACGATGCCGACCAGTCCCGGCATTGGGGCGATCACCATGCCGCCGCCGGCTTCTTCCTCGCCAAGGGCGGCGGCGGACTCGGCGGCCGCGAATTCATGGATCGCGCCTCCGAGGCCGATGGTCAGCACGGCGCCATGGTGGAAGAATGTCAGTGGCACGATGCGGCCTTCCGACACCAGGCGGAGCGTGCCGTCGCCGACCTCGAGCAGCGAGAACGGCATCGAGAGGCCCGCCCGGCGCAGCTCGAACTCCATGCCCCCTGAAAAGATGAGGCTTGCCCGCAGGGGCGCGCCGTCCACCAGGAAATCGACAGCCCGGGCTTCGCCGTGCCAGAGCCGGAAACCGGCGAGCGTGTCGAAGGGCGACTGGCTCGCCGGCTGGGCGAGATGGCCGCAGGCGTGAAGCAGCGCGGCGGCGACCGCTTCCATCGGCGGTTCGCCGCCCTTGGCGAGACGGCCGATGTGGCGCTCGACGAAGCCGGTGTCGATATCGCCGGAGGCAACGGCGGGATCGCGCAACAGGCGATTGAGAAAGGCGAGATTGGTGCGGCACCCGCCGATGCGGGTTTCCGCAAGCGCCGCGGCGAGCCGCCGCAGGGCCACGGCGCGCGTCGAGCCGTGGGCGATCAGTTTGGCGATCATCGGGTCGTAGTAGGCCGTGACGGTATCGCCCTGCCGGACGCCGGTGTCGACGCGCAGGCCGGGCTGCTGTGGGAACTGCAATCGCGATAGACGGCCGGCCCGCGGCTGAAAATCTCGCGCCGGGTCCTCGGCATAGAGCCGCGCCTCGATGGCGTGACTGGAGATCGCCAGATCGCCCTGGTGCAGCGGCAGCGGCTCGCCGCTGGCGACCCGCAATTGCCATTCGACCAGATCGAGGCCGGCGATCATTTCGGTCACCGGATGCTCGACCTGCAGCCGCGTGTTCATTTCCATGAAGTAGAAGCGATCGATGGTCAGGCCCGCGGAGACATCGGCGATGAACTCGACGGTTCCGGCCCCGATATAGCCGACGGCCCTGGCGGCATCGACGGCGGCCTTGCCCATGGCGGCGCGCAACTCGCCGGTCATGGCGGGGGCGGGCGCCTCCTCGATCACCTTCTGATGACGGCGTTGCAGGGAGCAGTCGCGTTCGAAAAGGTGAATGGCGTTGCCGTGGCGGTCGGCGAAGATCTGGATTTCGATGTGACGGGCGCTGGCCAGGAATTTCTCGATCAAGACGCGATCGTCGCCGAAGGCCGAGGCGGCTTCGCGGCGGGCGCGTTGCAGGGCTTCGGCAAAGCCCGCCGGATCGTCGACGCGGTGCATGCCCTTGCCGCCGCCGCCGGCAATCGGCTTGATGAGGACGGGGAAGCCGATGCGGGCCGCTTCGCCGGCGAGACGATCGGCGTCCTGATTTTCACCGTTGTAGCCGGGCAGTGCGGGAACGCCCGCCTTGTGCATCAGTATCCGGGCCCGGTCCTTGAGGCCCATGGCGCGAATGGCGGCGGCGGGCGGGCCCACGAAG
>JANMQB010000077.1:0-2679 GCA_031370155.1 Hyphomicrobiales bacterium
GCCACGAGCAATACCATGACAAGGATGATGTAATTTCCGCTGAACAGCTGGAGAAGGGGTGCTTGCGCGGCGATGTCCTGGCTGCGGATGGTCTCGTTGGAGGAATAGAGGAAGTTGGTGGCAAGGACGATCTGCCATGTGCCCAGCGTTACAATGAAGGGCGGCAGTTTCATGCGGGCGATGAGCACGCCGTTGACCCAGCCGCACAGGGCGCCGACGCCGAAGCCGCAGAGGATGGATATGGGCGCGGGAATGCCATAGCGGAAAGTGAACTGGCCCATGACGACCGAAGACATCACCATGATGGCGCCGACCGAAAGATCGATGCCCGCCGTGAGGATGACCAGGGTCTGCGCCGCGCCGACGATGCCGACGATAGCGGTCTGCTGGAGAATGAGCGTCATCGCGAAGGCCGAGTAGAACTTGCCGCCGGCGAGAATGCCGAAGGCCACAAGCGACAGAATGAGTACGATGAGCGGCACGGCGGCCGGGCTTGAATGGAGGAAATGTTGCGCCTGTTCGAGCGGCGATTTCCTGTGACTGTCGAAGAAAGCGACCTTCGTGTCGCTCTGGTCGAGAACCTTCTCGAATTCCTGCGCGCTTGCCATGCCCCGTCTCCCAGCGGCGCAAACCGCGCCCTCTACTTATCAAGGAAGGCGGCCCCAAGGGAACGCCTTCCTTGATCATGGCAATGATTAACCGAAATCAGGCCGGGATCAACCCCAGCACTTGGCGGTGCCTTCCTTGGTGTCGATCGACTCGACGCCAGGGGCCGGCTTGTCGGTGATGAGGGCGACGCCAGTGTCGAAGAAGTTCTTGCCTTCGGTCACCGCCGGCTTTTCGCCGGTGTCGGCCCACTTCTTGATCGCCTCGATGCCCATCGCGGCCATCAGCAGCGGATATTGCTGCGAGGTGGCGCCGATGACGCCTTCGGCGACGTTCTTCACGCCCGGGCAGCCGCCGTCGACGGAAACGATGAGAACATCCTTTTCCTTGCCGACGGCCTTGAGGGCTTCATAGGCGCCTGCCGCGGCGGGTTCATTGATGGTGTGGATCACGTTGATTGACGGATCCTTCTGCAGAAGGTTTTCCATGGCCTTGCGGCCGCCTTCTTCATTGCCTTCGGTGTAGTCATGGCCGACGATGCGTGGATCGTCCTCGTCGCCAATGACATTGACGTCCTTGGTGTCAATACCGAAGCCGGCCATGAAGCCCTGGTCGCGGAGCACATCGACCGTTACCTGCTTCGGGTTAATGTCGAGGAAGCCCACCTTGGCGTCCTTAATCTTGTCGCCAAGCGTCGCCGCAGCCCAGGCGCCGATCAGCTTGCCGGCCATGAAGTTGTCGGTTGCGAACGTGGCATCGGCAGCGTCGATTGGATTGAGCGGCGTGTCGAGGGCGATCACCAGGATGCCGGCATCGCGGGCCTTCTTGATGGAAGGAACGATGGCCGCGCTGTCAGCGGGCGTGATCAAAATGCCCTTGGCGCCGTCGGCAATACAGGTTTCGATGGCAGCAACCTGGGCTTCGTTGTCGCTGTCAGTCTTGCCGGCATAGGACTTGAGGTCGACGCCGAGTTCTGTAGCCTTGGCTGAGGCGCCTTCCTTCATCTTGACGAAGAAAGGATTGGAGTCGGTCTTGGTGATCAGGCAGGCGCCGATTTCGGCGAAGGCCGGCGCCACGGCGGCGAAGCCGGTTAAAGCCGCGCCGAGAAGAACGGATTTCAGAATGGACTTCATGTTTGGTCCTCCCAATGGAACGGGACCCCGTTGGGGTCCATGACGACAAAGTTGCACTTCAGACGGTGCGGCTTCAAGATGGAATCCTTCCCCGCACTCCTTTTTATCTTGTGCCAAAAGCGAGGCGAGAGTCAATAAATAAATCCGCGTGATTTATTTATTGACAGCGGCCCGAGGCCGCGGGAAGCTTTGCGGGATCGGCTAAAGACAGAAGGCGGCAGGGTTTTGAACATCGAGTGGGCGAGCGGGGGAATTCCGGCCGGGCGGACGCCCGGGCTGGCGCGCGGCACCACGCAGATGGGGGTCAGGCTCTACAATGAGCGCCTCGCCTTGTCGCTGATCCGCATGCATGGCAGCCTGCCCAAGGCGGAGATCGCCAAGCTCACCGGGCTATCGGCCCAGACCGTGTCGGTGATCGTGCGCCAGCTCGAGGCCGACGGTCTCCTCACCCGCAACAAGCCACAGCGCGGCAAGGTGGGCCAGCCGCTCATCCCCTTCTCGCTCAATCCCGACGGGGCCTTCGCCATCGGCCTCAAGATCGGCCGCCGCTCCGGCGACCTCATGCTGCTCGATCTGACGGGACGGACGCGCAAGGCCCTGCATCAGCCCTACAGTTTCCCCGCGCCACAGGAAATTCTGGATTTTACCCGCCGCAAGATCGACGATCTGCTGGCCGGCCTCAAACCGAAACAGCGCGAGCGCATATCGGGCCTTGGGATCGCAGCCCCCTTCGAGCTGTGGAACTGGGAAGAAGAAGTGGGCGCCCCGCGCGAATTGCTGGCCGCCTGGCGCAACTTCGACCTTCCCGGCGAGATCGGCAAGATTTGCGACTGGCCCATCCATTTCTGCAACGACGCCACCGCCGCCTGCGCCGCCGAGCTGCTGTTCGGCAAGGGCCACGAGTACCGCGATTACGCCTATTTCTACGTGGGCTATTTCA
>JANMQB010000130.1:0-1787 GCA_031370155.1 Hyphomicrobiales bacterium
GGAAATCGGCCTCCGAGGTCTGCTGCGCGCCGGCCGCCAGCGTCGTCACATAGGTCATGCGGAAGATGCGCTGGGCGGGATCGATGAGCCGCGCCGTCACCTCGGTGCGGTGCCAGCCCTGCTGCTCGCCGTCGCGCGGATCGATAAGCGCGAAGACCTTGGCGATGGGCGCCTTGATCGGCAACGACACGGCAGGTGTGACGCGGTGCCGGAATCCGAGCAGCGCCAGCAGGATCAGCAGGAAGGGAAGCTCTGGCCCCGCGTTCTGAATGAAGTCGGGAATTTGCAATTGCCGTCGACCCCGCTGCCGCGCCTGCGACTCACCGTCCTGTCCACTGTATTGGACCGGTCGCCACCACAGTCAAGAATGCCCATGACGCGGACGCAGCGGCGGCGCGCGCTCGCCCTTCCCTCATGCCGAGGTGCTGACGGCGAAGCCGTGAGCCTCGAAGCATCGCCGCTTTTGGGCCCCGGCCTCCCAACAACCGAAACCCCGTCAAATATCGCGGAGATCCATCCTCTCGATGAATTTCCGGCCCTCGCTGTCGGTATAGTACCGGTACGTGTGGCTGCCTTCCCAGTGGCTCACGGTGTGCATGGTTTGGTCGAGAAACTTCACCCCGTCAAAAACGTCGTCGCTGCGGTCGAACGGAGGATGTGTCCCGGGTGCGAAGCTCAGGCTCCTGTTCAGCGCACCCGTGAAGAATTCCAGATGCAGCATGTCGTTGCCCGGCTGATCGCCGACATAGGCGATGACCTGGCCCTCCTTTACGTTATCGTTTATCGCGACTTCAGCGACAGGGTCGATCTCGCAATACCGCGCGATGAACCGCGCATGTCTGATCTCGAGCGCCGAGGTTCCGCGAAAGAATCCATAAGGTCCGCCGATCACCACGCCGTCGCACATGGCCAGGACCGGGGTTCCTGGCTCGGCACGGAGATCGTTTGCCGCATGCCTCAGTCCCTTGCGCACCTTCTCCCGCGAGGCCCCAAATCCATTTCCGCCCTTGTAAGAAGCGGCCGGAACGAAAGGCAGAGGGAATTTCATCGCGGCCTCCTGAATCTTGACCGCCTGTTAATTTAGGCGGGACAATTCCCGTCGCCAACGAAAATTACGCCCCCCTCACCGCATCGTCGGGATCGAGAACTGGGCGCCTTCCTTGATGCCGGAGGGCCAGCGCGCCGTCACCGTCTTGGTCTTGGTGTAGAAGCGCACCGAGTCGGGCCCGTGCTGGTTCAAATCGCCGAAGCCCGAGCGCTTCCAGCCGCCGAACGTGTGATAGGCGAGCGGCACCGGGATCGGCACATTGATGCCGACCATGCCGATCTGGCAGCGCGAGGCGAAGTCGCGCGCCGTGTCGCCGTCGCGGGTGTAGATCGCCGTGCCGTTGCCATATTCGTGGTCGTTCACCAGCTTGAGACCCTCGTCATAGGTCTTGGCGCGCACCACCGACAGAACGGGCCCGAAAATCTCCTCCTTGTAGATGCGCATGTCCTTGGTGACATTGTCGAACAGCGAGCCGCCGAGGAAGAAGCCCCCCTCATAGCCCTGCATCTTGAAGCCGCGGCCGTCGACCTTGAGCGCCGCGCCCTCCTTGATGCCGATATCGATGTAACCCTTCACGCGGTCGAGCGCCATCTTTGTGACCAGCGGGCCGTAGTCGGCATCGCGATCAGTTGATGGACCGATCTTCAGGCTTTCCACTCGCGGAATAAGTTTTTCAATCAACGCGTTTGCTGTGGCTTCGCCGACGGGCACGGCAACTGAAATGGCCATGCAGCGTTCA
>JANMQB010000165.1:0-5825 GCA_031370155.1 Hyphomicrobiales bacterium
TGAAAGCCGCCGAATAGCCCCTCTGTGATACGCATCGGTAAACATTTCGCCGCTTGTAAGCTCGACGTTGCCGTTGTACGCTTTCCAACCACGGCTGATTAGGGGGCGCAAAAGCAATGCACGGATCCACCCGCTCAGCATTGCCAGAGCAGCTGCTGCGTTGCGACCACTGCCCGGTCCGTCACAAGGCCGTCTGCGCCGCCTTGGACGAAGTTCAGATCGGCAGACTCGCGCAAATCGCCCATCGCAAGAAATTCGTCGCCGGCCAGACCATCATTTCCGCCGAAGAGCCCGCCGATTTCTTAGCCAATGTTGTGTCGGGAACGGTGAAGCTGACCAAGACACTTCCCGACGGGCGCCAGCAGATTGTCGGCCTGTTGTTCGCTCCCGATTTCCTCGGCCGCGCCTTTAGCAAGACCAATCCCTATACGGCGGAAGCGGCAACCGACATGGAAATCTGCATCTTTCCCCATGCCGCCTTCGAACGCGTGATCGGCGAATATCCCGGCCTGCAGCAACGTCTGTTCCAACATACCCTCGACGAGCTCGATGCGGCGCGCGAATGGATGCTGCTTCTGGGCCGCAAGACCGCCGAGGAGAAGGTGGCAAGCTTCCTACTGATGCTGGCCCGGCGCAGCCTGATGATCGGCTGCAGCCACGCGCAGGCGAGCGAAATACCAAGCTTCGAGCTGCCGCTGACCCGCGCCGGCATGGCCGATTACCTCGGCCTCACCATCGAAACCGTCAGCCGCCAGATCACCAAGCTCAAGACCTGCAGGGCGATCAGGCTCGTCTCCAACCGCCTGATCGAGGTTCCCGACATCCAGCGTCTTGCCAAGATAGCCGGACAGGAGGAATTTAGCCATTGATCGGCGTCAAGGACGCCGGGCCGGTTCGCTTGCATTGTGCCGCAAAATAAGGAGGGCACGGCAATGACCTACAAGACGATTTTGGTCTCGCTGAACGAGATCGGCCGGCTGCCGCAACTGATCGAGGCGGCAACGTTTCTGGGCCGCACCTTCAAGGCCCATGTCTCCGGCCTCTATGTCATCCCCGCCGTGCAGGTCTATCCCTCGGTTGGCTTCGAGGCCGCCCCCCAGGTGTTCGAGGGCAACCGCACCTATTTCAAGGAAAATGCCGGTAAGGTGAGAGCCACCTTCGAGACGGCGATGAAGAAGGAAGGCCTCAATTTCGACCTGCATGTGGTCGATGCCCGGACTCCGGTGATCGCCGACGAAGTGATAGCCCAAGGCCGCAGCGCCGATGTGATCGTGGTTTCGGCCACCAATCCCGACGAGATTACCGGTGTCGAACGCGATTTCGTCGAGCAGACGATCATGGCCACCGGCCGTCCGGTCATCGTGCTTCCCTTCAAGGGCGAGGCGAAACTGTCGCTCAACGAGGTCATACTCGGCTGGGAGGGCGGCCGCGAGGCGGCCCGCGCCGCCTTCGACGCCATCCCCATTCTCAAGGCGGCCAAGAAGGTGCATATCGTGCGCGCCGACCCGCAGAAGGACCCGGCTCTGCGCGGCAGCATTCCAGGCGCCGATCTGGCCGAGACGCTTGCCCGTCACGGCGTCAAGGCCGAAACCGAAGGTTATCCGACCGACGGCCAGGACGCGGGCCAGGCGCTCTTGCGCCGCGCCGCCGATACCGGCGCCGGCCTCATCGTCATGGGCGCCTATGGCCACAGCCGCCTGACCGAATTCATTTTCGGCGGCGCCACGCGCTACGTGCTGCAGCGCCACGACCGGCCCGTAATGATGTCCCATTGAGGGCCCTGCCATGCTGAAAAAGATCAGGCTGGAACTGGCCCGCGACCATGATTTCCCCGAGGGCTCGCGCCGGACCGGCTATGAATTCACCGCTCCCCTCGACGAGCGCGGCCATATCGATGCGGCGGAATGGCACAAACAGCGCGACCATTGCCGGGTGCGGCGCTTCCGGCCCGGCGAAGCGGACGATATCGGGCACCTGGTGCGCAAGCCCGGCGGCGCCTGGGCCTTCCATTATGACATTCACAGCGACGAGGAGGACGACGAAACCGGCTACCGCTTCGGCGACCACGCCTTCATCCCCGGCGAATACGTCTCGATCCGCGAGGACGAACATTTGCGGACGTTCAAGGTGATGCGGGTGCAGGAGGTCTGACACCCACCGATTCCCGCTTGCCTCATGCGCGGCGGCCCGCTACCCATGCCGCCCGCAGCTTCAGCACGCAGGATTTCCATGGCCTCCTACAATCTGTTCCTGCTTCCGGGCGACGGCATCGGCCCAGAGGTGATGAAAGAAGTCGAGAGCGTAATCGCCTGGTTCAACGCCGCCGGCATCGCCAAATTCGAGACCGACCGCGGCCTGGTCGGCGGCTCGGCTTTCGACGCCCATGGCACGGCCATTTCCGAAGCCGACATGGCCAAGGCGCAGGCGGCCGATGCGGTGCTGTTCGGCGCCGTCGGCGGGCCCAAGTGGGACAAGGTGCCCTATGATGTGCGCCCCGAGGCGGGGCTCTTGCGCCTGCGCAAGGATTTGGGCCTGTTCGCCAATTTGCGGCCCGCCATCTGCTATCCCGCCCTCGCCGATACGTCCTCCTTGAAGCGCGAGGTGGTCGAGGGCCTCGACATGCTGATCGTCCGTGAGCTGACGGGTGGGGTCTATTTCGGCGAGCCCAAGACCATCACCGACCTGGGCAACGGCCAGAAGCGGGCGATCGATACCCAGGTCTACGACACCTACGAGATCGAGCGCATTTCGCGGGTCGCCTTCGAGCTGGCCCGCACCAGGCGCAAGAAAGTCGCCTCGGCCGAGAAGCGCAACGTGATGAAGACCGGCGTGTTGTGGAACGAGGTCGTCACCCGCATCCACAAGGATCACTATCCCGATATCGCGCTGGAACACGTGCTCGCCGACAATTGCGCCATGCAATTGGTGCGCTGGCCTAAGCAGTATGACGTGATCGTCACCGACAATCTGTTCGGCGATATACTTTCGGACGTGGCCGCCATGCTGACCGGCTCGCTCGGCATGCTGCCTTCCGCCTCGCTCGGCGCCGCCGACGAAAAGACCAAGCGGCGCAAATCTCTCTATGAGCCGGTGCACGGTTCCGCCCCCGACATCGCCGGAACCGGCGCCGCCAATCCCATCGCCATGATCGCCAGCTTCGGCATGGCGCTGCGCTATTCCTTCGGTCTCGGCCAATGGGCCGGCAAGATCGATCAGGCCATCGCCGCGGTTCTGGCCAAGGGCATCAGAACCAGGGACATTGCCGGCGGCGGCACGGCGAACGCTTCCACCGCCCAGATGGGCGCCACCATCCTCAAGGAGCTGCAGGCGCTCGCCTGATCAGCCCTTGCGCTTCCGCGCCGCCAGCGTCCTGAGCCGCAGCGCATTGAGGCGGATGAAGCCTTCGGCGTCCTTCTGGTCATAGGCGCCGCGGTCGTCCTCGAAGGTGACGACCTAATCCAAACAAAGAGGTATTGCAGTTTATTCGTTACCAACTAACATATATTTCCATGGTAGATAGGACGCGAGCTATTTCTCATGAAATGTCCACATTGCAGGGTCACTTTTCACGGTAACCCTTTTCGCCGACACGTAGCGCACTACAACACTATGACCGGTTTTTATGTTACGAGCCAACATTGCCCCGCTTGCCAGAAGTACATTTTGTTTCTTGATGACGGTGACAACCAAGCGGAGGGGAATGTAACTCAGATTGTACCTCTTGGTAATTCCCGGGGACCTGTACCCGCTGAAATACCGAGAAATATCGCAGAAGACTACACCGAAGCTTGCAATACCTTGCCGATCAGCGCGAAGGCATCCGCTGCTCTGGCCCGCAGAGCACTACAAACCATATTGCGCGAACACGGATACAAAGCGAAGGACTTGGCGAAGGAAATAGACTTGCTGTTGAACGAAGCCGATCCAAGCAAAGCGATCCCAAGGTCGCTGCGGGAAACCATCGACGGGATCCGCAATTTTGGAAACTTCTCTGCTCATCCTATTACGGATTTGACGAGCCTTCAGATAATAGATGTTGAGCCCCACGAAGCAGAGTGGTGCTTGGAAATACTTGAGGAAATGTTTCAGCACTTCTATGTCCGGCCCGAAGAAACCAAAAAGCGGAAGGCCGCCCTAAATGCAAAGCTCGCAGCTGCCGGAAAACCACCCGCCAAATAATAACTACCCCTTGCGCTTGCGCTTGCGCGCTGCCAGCGTGCGCAGTCGCAGCGCGTTCAAGCGGATGAAGCCTTCCGCATCCTTCTGGTCGTAGGCGCCGCGGTCGTCCTCGAAGGTGACGAGCGCGTCGGAATAGAGCGATTTGGGCGACTTGCGGCCCACGACGATGACATTGCCCTTGTAGAGCTTGAGCCTGACCGTGCCTTCGACATGCTCCTGCGACTTGTCGATCATCGCCTGCAGCATCTCGCGCTCCGGCGAGAACCAGAAACCGTAATAGACGAGCTCGGCATAGCGGGACATGAACGAGTCCTTCAGATGCGCCGCCTCGCGGTCCAGCGTCAGGCTCTCCATCGCCCGGTGGGCAACCGACAGGATGGTGCCGCCCGGCGTTTCATAAACGCCACGCGATTTCATGCCGACGAAGCGGTTCTCGACCAGATCGAGGCGACCGATGCCGTTGTCGTGGCCGAGCCGGTTCAATTCGGTGAACAGCGTGGCCGGCGACATTTTCTTGCCGCCGATGGCGATGGGGTCACCCTTGAGGAACTCAATCTCGATGTAGCTGGCCTTGTCGGGCGCTTCCTCAGGCGCGATGGTTCGCTGATAGACGTATGGCGGCGGCTCCACCCACGGGTCCTCCAGCACCTTGCCCTCGGAAGATGAGTGCAGCAAATTGGCATCGACCGAGAAGGGCGCCTCGCCGCGCTTGTCTTTCGACACCTGAATCTGATGCGCTTCGGCGAAGGCGATGAGATCGGTGCGGCTCTTGAATGACCACTCGCGCCAGGGTGCGATGATCTTGATATCGGGGTTGAGGGCGTAGGCGGTGAGTTCGAAGCGCACCTGGTCGTTGCCCTTGCCGGTGGCGCCATGGGCTATGGCGTCGGCGCCCGTGTCCTTGGCGATCTCGATCAGGCGCTTGGCGATCAGCGGCCGGGCGATCGAGGTGCCGAGCAGATAGACGCCCTCATAGAGGGCATTGGCCCGGAACATCGGGAAGACGAAATCACGGATGAATTCCTCGCGCAGATCCTCGATATGGATTTCCTCGATGCCCAGCATCTCGGCCTTCTTGCGGGCCGGCTCCAACTCGCCGCCCTGGCCCAAATCCGCCGTGAAGGTCACCACCTCGGCTCCGTATTCGGTCTGCAACCATTTGAGAATAATCGACGTATCGAGCCCGCCCGAATAGGCGAGGACGACTTTTTTGATCTTCTGGCGGGTGGACATGGTCTTCACCTTCATTACTTATTTCCGTCATCCCGGCGAAAGCCGGGACCCATGGCAAACACGATACGGATGGTTTCGTCGCGTGGATGGGTGGGTCCCGGCTTTCGCCGGGATGACGGACTAGGGGTATTCCTCAGGCGCGGCCTATCACGCCGGTTCGGCAGCACGCAAGCCTGCCGCCAGCCGGTCCTTCGCCCTGATCTTCTGGCTCTCGCTCTTCAATTGCCCGCACGCCGCCATGATATCTCGGCCGCGCGGCGTGCGCACCGGCGAGGCATAACCCGCCTTGTTCAACACTTCGGCGAAGACTTCGATGGTGTCCCAGTCGGAGCATTCATATTGCGTTCCGGGCCAGGGATTGAAGGGGATGAGATTGACCTTGGCCGGAATGCCCGCCAGCAGCTTTACCAGGC
>JANMQB010000456.1:0-3976 GCA_031370155.1 Hyphomicrobiales bacterium
TTTCCAAGACAATCAATGTGCCGGCCTCGCTCTCCTTCAAGGATTTCAAGGCGGTCTATGCCGAGGCCTATGATCTTGGCCTCAAGGGCTGCACCACCTTCCGGCCCAATGAGGTAACGGGCTCCGTGCTGACCGTCGAAAGCCCGCCGAAGAGCGGCGAAGTCGTCTACATGAAACAGCCGCTCGAGCGCCAGGCGGTGCTGCCGGGTTTCACCTACAAGCTTAAATGGCCGGAAACCGATCACGCCATCTACATCACAGTGAACGATATTGTCGAAGGCGGAAGAAGGCGGCCCTTCGAGATTTTCATCAATTCCAAGAACATGGAGCATTATGCCTGGACGGTGGCGCTGACCCGGATGATTTCGGCGGTGTTCCGGCGCGGCGGCGATGTCTCCTTCGTTGTCGACGAGCTGAAAGCCGTCTTCGACCCGCGCGGTGGCCAGTGGATGGAGGGCCGCTATGTGCCGAGTCTGCTGGCGGCGATCGGCGGGGTGATCGAACGGCACATGATCGAGACCGGATTTCTCAAGCGCGAGGAGCGCGACAAGGGTGTCAGCCTTGCGCTTGCCGTGGGCGAGGGGCCGCGCGCCTCCTGTCCGCGCTGCGGCGAACAGGCGCTCACCTATCAGGAGGGCTGCGCCACCTGTCTTTCCTGCGGCTATTCAAAATGTACCTGATGGGGCTTGACGGCCGAGATTGAATGTTCTATGTTTGTTCTCATGCTTCTCCTCGGCTCCCCCATGACAGCAAAATTCCCCGAAGACCTCGGCCGCGACGACCGATTCTGGTATTGGCGCGGCATCTCCGGCCAACGCTATATTCATTCGATCTATGGTGCCGATTCCTGTCCGCCGCTCCCCGGTGCTGTCTATGTGGCGGTAAGAAGGGTGGGCAATTCCCGCGAGGCTGTGGCCGTCGGCCGGTTCCCGTCTTTCCTTGATGTTTTCTCTCCAGCCGCCACCGGACTGGCAGGAGATGAGATCCATGTGCATCTGCTGGCGCGCAACGAAGCCGACGCGAAGGCGGTTCTCGCCGATCTCGAAGGGGCGCTGGAGGAGGTTTCAGCCAGCCGGCCCGGCTTCCATGAAGAGACTCAGCCGGCAAGGCTTGCCGCCTGAGGCTGAAGCTGCGATGCCAGCGCTTCGAGGGTGGCATCGTGGATGTCCATGTCGCGCAAATGGGCGAGCGTACTTAGCACATAATCGGCACAATACCCGGATTGGCCTTGCCCCTGGCGGATGAATTTCAGCAGATGGTCGGTTTCGAGCTTGCCCGCATATTGCCGGTGACTGCGGTCGACCACATAGGCGAGAGCCTCGACCCGCTTGCCGCTCCTCAACAGCCGGACGGGCCGCATCGCCTCATGATAGACGGAGGTTACCTGTTCCCGAGTCCTGAGATAAGCGAGGGTTTCGTGCCATTTCTCCGCCGCCACCCGGAAGGCCATGCCGTGGCAGGAACCGCCCCGATCGAGCCCCAACACCAGCCCCGGCCGCTCCGGCGTGCCGCGATGGACGAAGGAATAGACGCACAGGCTGCGGTGAAAGCCGTGGATCAGAGCGGGCTCGCTGCCGCGATAGTCGAAGCCCGGCTTCCACATCAGTGAACCATAGCCAAAAATCCAGAACTGCTGCATGTTCGCCATTCCGTCCCCTATAGCGAACCGATTCGCGAAGGCCAATGACCGCACGAAAATCGCGCCCTTGGCGCATGTTCGCGCCGCTCGCCGGCGTGCTCTTGCTGTTCGCCGCCTGGTCGAGTTACTGGCTCTTCGCATTTGAGTTGGCGAAAAGCGAGGCGGCAAGCCGGCGCCAAGCGCTAGCTCGGCAGGGCACCAGCCTCTCCTGCATGGACGAAAGCTGGGGCGGTTACCCCTTCCGCATCGAATTCGCCTGCCGCGCGCCCGTGCTCGATACCAAGATAGAAGAGCACATTGTCACCGCCCGCGCCGCGGCGCTGCTGATCGTCGCCCAGGCCTATAACCCATCCAGCATCGTCGCACTCCTCGATGGGCCCACGTCGATCAGGGCCAGTGACGGCTCCTTCCTTGAGGCAGGTCATGACCGGGCCATCGCCAGCATCCACTCCATGGGAACGGAGTGCGGCCGGTTCTCGATCGAAATTCCGGCGCTCACGGTTTCCGGGGTAGTGGAGGCCTCACTCATGGCGCTTCACCTTCGCTGCCGCGACAATGGGGCGAATATCGCGATCAAGGCACGCGACCTGACGGTTTACGGCACGGTCCAGGGGCCGGTCAGGCTCGATGCCGCCTCGTTCGATGTCGAGGCGCCGCACTCGCTCTTTGCCCAATCGAAGCCATTGCTGAATGCATCGGTCACGGGCACGCGGGCCGAAATCTTGTCCGCCGAGATCGTCCGCAATGGCGTTGTTGTGAAGGGGAAGGGCTGGCTAGGAATCGACAAAGAGAGGCGTCTCATTGGCAAGCTCGCCACCGAGACCAACGATATCGACGGACTGCTCAGCGAAGCCAATCGCTACCATCCGCTTTCAGAGCCGGATCGCACGGCGCTCAAGACACTGCTCGGTCTCATCGACAATTCCGCCACGGATAAGCAGGCGAAAGCCGATTTCATCGCCAAGGACGGCGAACTCTACTGGGGCCCGTTCAAGCTCGCCGATCTGCCACCGCTTTATTGAGGCTTGGCTGAATTGCGGCCGAAATTCGGAGCCGCGGTATCCTGACCGGCGGCGATGATATCGCGGCGGATTTCGCGGGCGCGGCTGAAGAGGCTGTAAAGCGTCTCACCGTCGCCCCAACGGATCGCCCGTTGCAGGACGGAGAGGTCTTCCGAAAACCGCCCCAGCATTTCCAGCACGGCATCGCGGTTGTTGAGAAAGACGTCGCGCCACATGGTGGGATCGGAAGAAGCGATGCGGGTGAAATCGCGGAAGCCGCCGGCCGAATATTTGATCACCTCGGAATCGGCAACTTCCTCGAGGTCGGCCGCCGTCGCCACGATGTTGTAGGCGATGAGATGCGGCAGATGACTGGTGATGGCGAGAACCAGATCGTGGTGTTCCGGCGTCATGATCTCGACATTGGAGCCGCAGGCCCGCCAGAATGTCTCGAGCTCCGAAACGGCCTTGGCATCGCTGCCGGGAGGCGGCGTCAGGATCACCCAGCGGCCGGTAAAGAGCTCGGCAAAACCCGAATCGGGCCCCGACTGCTCGGTGCCGGCGATCGGGTGGCCGGGTATGAAATGCACCGCCTGCGGCACATGGGCTCCGACATCGCGCACGATCGCCGCCTTGACCGATCCAACGTCGGTGAGGATTGCCCCCGCCTTCAGCGCCGGCGCAATCTCGCGGGCGATATCGCCGCAAACCCCCACCGGCGCGCAGAGGATCACCAGATCGGCATCGCGGACGGCGGCGGCCGCAGTCTCGTGAATGCTGTCGCAGAGACCGAGGACCTTCGCCGTGTCGCGGGTGGCCGCACTCCTGGCATGGCCGGCAATGTGCACCGCCAGTTTCTCGCGGCGCACGATGTGGCAGAGCGACGAGCCAATGAGGCCCAATCCGATCAGCGCCACCCGGTTGAAGCGGACGCTCATGCGAGAAATTCCTTGAGCGCGGCGGCGACCGCGCGATTGGCCGCTTCCGTCCCCACCGTCAGGCGTAATGCGCCCGGCAACCCGTAGGCTTCCATGCGGCGCAGCACCAGCCCCCGCGCGACCAGAAATTCATCGGCCGTTGGCGCATTGTGAGCGGCATCGGGAGGAAAATGGACGAGCAGGAAATTGCCGGCACTCGGCGTCACCTTGAGGCCGAGTGCTGCGATCTCGCGGGTGAGCCAAGGCAGCCATTTCTCATTATGTGCAATCGCCGTCTCGACAAAGGCCTGGTCGGCCACGGCGGTAGCGCCCGCCGCAAGCGCCGGAGCAGAGACATTGAAGGGTCCGCGAATGCGGTTGAGCGCGTCGGCCACATGGGTCGGGCAATAGGCCCAGCC
>JANMQB010000185.1:0-1906 GCA_031370155.1 Hyphomicrobiales bacterium
CGAGCGCGACGGTGCTCTCGTATCGGCTTGCGGGAATGCCCAAGAGCATCCCCTGGGTTCCGCTCGTGAGCGCGGTTGCTGCCCCGCCTCCCGGGCGAACACCATGCTGCAATAATCCGGGCCGTTGCAGCCGTCGGCGCCGTAATGGGGGGTGGCGACGAGGCGCAACCTGCCCCTTAGGGCATGGGTGAAGGGATAGCCACAGGTCTGGCTGAACAGGAGATCGGACCGGTGCCAGGGCGCGGTATGGTCCGGGCCCCGGTCAAGGCTCGCCGCAACGCCAAAATGGCGGGCAAGCCCCGCCCACCAGGCGTCGGTTGCCTCGCGCACCTCCGGCCAGACATACATCGGCAGGGATGCGATCATTGTGTCACCTTGCGCCCCATGGCAAAACGCAATAATTGAAGCCCATGCAAATGCCTATCGAAATCGCTCAAAGCAGGCCGGCTTCGGTCGAATGGCCGACGGTCGCTCTGATAGCGGCCACCTATGGCGCGCTGGCCCTGCTGATGTGGAATTTCCACGCCCTTCCCTGGTGGCTGGTCGCCCCCCTCGCCGGCTATCTGATCGCGCTGCACGGCTCGCTGCAACACGAGGCGCTGCACGGCCACCCGACGCGCAATGCGCTCATCAATGAGGCCCTGGTCTTCGTCAATCCGAGCTTCTGGATCCCTTACCGGCGTTACCGCAAGCTGCATCTCATCCATCATAGGGACGATCACCTCACCGATCCGCGGCTCGATCCCGAATCCTATTACCTATTGCCGGAGGACTGGGCCCGCCTGCCCGCACCCCTCAAGCAGCTCTACACCATGAACAATACGCTCGCCGGCCGCATGGTGATGGGACCCATCATCGCCACGGCGCGCCTGTGGGCGGCGGAATTTTCGGCGATCACCCGCGGCGATGCCGAGATCACCAAGGCCTGGGCGCTGCATGTTCCGGCCTGCGGCATAACGCTGGCCTATGCCGTCTTCGTCTGCGACATCGCGGTGTGGCAATATCTCGTCCTGTTCGCCTGGCCGGGCGTGGCTTTCTCGCTGGTCCGTTCCTTCTGCGAACATCAGGCGGTGAAAGATCTGGGCGAGCGCACCATCGTGGTCGAGGCCTCGCCGCTGCTGGCGCTGATGTTCCTCAACAACAATCTGCACATCGCGCACCATACAAATCCGCGACTCGCCTGGTACAAGCTCCCCGCCTATTACCGGGCCGAGCGCCAAGCGCTGCTCGCCAAGAATCACGGCTACCTCATGCACGGCTATTGGGAAATTTTCCGGCGCTATTTCCTGAGGCCCAAGGAACCGGTGGCCTATCCGCATCCGGAATGGCTGGATGCCGGCTAGGCTTTGCGCCTCACGGGCCGTCCTTGCGTGTGTAAATTTCGTATCCGTCTTTCGTTCCGCGCAGTTCGTAATCGCGCCAGATGGCAGCAAAGCGCGCATCCATCGCCCAGAACTTGAGATAGCCGAAGTGTCCGCCGGCCACATAGTCCTGTTCATCCGAGACATCGACGATGACGATATCGGGATGGAACCGGGCCAGATCGCCGACAGCCGCCGCAAGGGCATAGGTAACGATGGCATCGTCCGGCAGCGGGCCATTCTGCCACTCCGAAGCGACATAGGGCACCAGCCACTGGGCTGGAAAGCGTGACGCCCAGACGAGGTTCCGCTTCAGGACCAGAGGAAAGCCCTTGTAGACATTGGTGGTGGCGATGAAGACGGAGCGGCCGGCCGGCCGGTAGTCGTCGATCATCCGTTCGAAGGAAGTGCCGGGGTAGGGATATATCTGCGGGCGATAATTCAGGGTGAGCACAATGCCGGTCAACAGGGCGGCGAGGAGTTTGGCAGGAAGCGGGCCGCTGCGGGCAGCGGCGATGGCGGCAAAGGCGGAAGCCGCGGTCAGG
>JANMQB010000202.1:0-2764 GCA_031370155.1 Hyphomicrobiales bacterium
GGTGGAAGCGGAATCCATAGGTAACCCAGCCAGTGATGGATCACGCGCCAGGCTTGCCGCATCACGAAGAATTTCGATTCCATCGCCTGCCTTGGCAATCGTTCCGGCCTTGAGAAACTCCGCCGCCTTCTTGTCCCACAATGCGCTGACGTAAGCGTTGCCCTTGCCGAACAGATAGTCCTCGCCTATGTGCAGCCGCCCCACTGGATAAATCCGGCCGCCGGGAGCGAAGTCTGCATTTCCGACGGTGATCGTATTGACGACATCGACCAGTGCAAAGCCGTTGAAATCGGCAGGCGATACCGGGAAGGCCAGAACAGCAGGCACCGAATAGGCGCCGCCGGGAGCGGTTCCTTCCAGCATGCCGCTCACCTCGCGATAGGACTTGCCGTGAAACGGGCCGATCTCCTCTGATGACGTAACTTTGAAGCCGGTAATCTTCGCGTCCGCGCCGCCGGCTACAGCGAGCATTGCCGACAGGGCGAAACTGCTCAGCAGGCTGCACAACTTGGATTTCCGCATGGCGACCTCCTCTGGGTTGAACGCCATCAATGTTCTGCCTGACTTGCCCAAGAGTCCCGAAGAAACTCCGAAAAATTCCCGAAATGACGCGATGGCGTGCGATTTGACCTGATGGGTGGTATGATTGTGGGTCTAGCGGCAGATTGCTCAGATGAAAGACAGCCCTCCGGCGGAAACGCGAGTTGGCCAGTACAGGTTAGACTGGAGCCTTGGCACGGTAAGCAATGGCGGGACTGCGCCGATCATGCTCCGGCCGCAGGCGCTGGCGGTGTTGAAGGTGCTGAACGCAAAGCCCGGCACGCTGATTTCCAAGGACGAGCTGATGACCGCCGTGTGGCCCGGCATAGCGGTGACCGACGACAGCCTCGTCCAATGCATCACCGAGATCAGGAAGGCTCTGGGCGATGAAGGGCACACGATCATCAAGACCGTGCCGAAGCGGGGATATGTATTTGAGCCGCCAGAATTTGAGTCACCAAAGGTTCAGGCGAAGATTTGGTGGATCACCGGTACAGTGGCCGCCCTCATTGCGGTGTCCGGACTGGCCGCCTACACGCTGAGACCGGAGCCGGGCCGTGCCGCCGTTCACCGTCCCGGCGTGGCGGTCCTGCCCTTCGACAATCTTACCGGCGATCTGAAATGGAACCGGCTGGCGGACGGACTGACCGAAGACGTTATTACCGACCTCGCGCGCTTCGGCCACCTGAATGTTATGGCCCGGCATTCCGTCGAACCGTACAAGGGTAAAGCCGTCGACGTCCGTGAGGCGGGCAAAGCACTCGGCGCCGACTACGTGATCGAGGGCAGCGTGCAAGCAGAAGGTGGCAGCCTGCGCGTCAGTGCCCAGCTCATCGATGCGGAAAGCGGAGGCCATATCTGGTCGCAGCGCTGGGACCGGAAAGACCCCGGCAATATAGCCCTGCAGAGCGAAGTTGCCGCCTCGATGGCAGGCGATGTTGCCGGCATCTATACGCAAGGCATTATCGTGCAAGCGGAGGCTGCGAAAGCGCGGCTCAAGTCACCGGACGCCCGCACGGCCTATGAGCATTTCCTGATTGCCGCCGATGCGAAAGCACGCCGGACGAAGGAGTCGGTTGCTGAGGGCTTCGAAGCCATCGATCGCGCACTGACTCTCGATCCGGACTTCGCCAAGGCCTACCTGACCCGCGGCTGGCTCCATTTGTTTTCGACCGAATTCAATGCGGAGTGGACACGGGGTCTGGCAGCGATGGGCCTCGACATGAAGCGCGCTTTCGATCTTGCTCCACACGATGCCGATGTTCTTGCCGGATACGGAGTTTACCTTTCTTATGTCAACCGGCTGCCGGAGGCGGAAGAGATGGTGCGGACGGCTGTGGCGCTTAACGCCAACGATGCGCATGTGCTGTGCGTTGCAGCGACTGTGCTGCCTTACACGGGGGACCCGGAAGACGCCTTGGCGCTCGCGGAACGGAAACTGCGACTCGATCCCCATGGGGAGCTCTCGCACAGCATGTGCATCTTCGACCCGTTCTTTTTCGGCGGCCGCCATGACATTGTGATCGATCTGGTGTCCCGCTTGCCAGAGGAGCGGCGGGGCACCTTCCAGTGGCTGATGTATGGGGCGAGTCTCGCCTATCTGGGCCGCGACGCCAGCGTCGCGAAATCGACGATTCTCAGTAAGGAAGCCGCAATTACCGCTCAACAATATTACGCTGGCGACTGGTATTTCGCGCGCGACCGGGAGCGGAAGCAGTTTTTCGACATGTTTCGCGTACTGGGCCTGCCGCTGTGTGCGACGGCGGAGCAGTTGAAAGCGATTGCCAAGCCGGAGCCGTTGCCGGAATGCCCGCGCCTATCTCCCTGACGGCTTGCAAACCCCTCAGATTCCCTCTTGCCAACCGGCGCGTTCGGCGCAAGCATGGCGGCGTGAGGAACCGCCCCGGCGTGGTTTCACCACCGATGGGCGGTCCTTCGATGCGCTTCGGCAATCAGAGGAGAATCGGACATGGACGCAACCGGCGGCAGACGAGCGGCGGGCTCGCGGTGCATTGCACTCGTGGGCCCCTATCTGAGCGGCAAGACCACACTTCTCGAAGCCATCCTGTTCCGCACCGGGGCCATTCCGCGGCAGGGGAAAATCTACGAAAAATCGACCGTCGGCGATGCGGCGCCGTAAGCCCGCGCCCATGGCATGAGCGTCGAGCTCAATAGCGCGACAGCGAATTTTCTCGGCGACACCTACACTTTCATCGATTGTCCG
>JANMQB010000217.1:0-2573 GCA_031370155.1 Hyphomicrobiales bacterium
GTGGCATAATACTTGTCGTCCGGCGAGCGGTAGATCGCGAAAGTTTTGCCGCCGTGATCGAAGCGCCTCACATCCTCTTCGTCGATGTCGCCGGCCGCGCAGGCCTCGATCCATTGCGCCATTGCTTACCCCTGTTGAACGTCTCTACTGCGCCGCTGCCGCCATGGGTGCCACGCCTTCGGGCAATTTGCGCTCGATGCACCAGCCGGGCTCCCTCACCTGACGCAGCAATGCCGGTACGATCTCGCGGTAGGCGGCATAGATGCTCGGGTAGGGCGGCGGGCAATAGGCCTTGACCTCTTCATGCAGCGCCGGCAGCGCATGGTAGGGCACCATCGGAAACATGTGATGCTCGATGTGGTAATTCATGTTCCAGTAGATGAAGCGCATCACCGGATTCATGTGGACCGTGCGGCTGTTGAGACGATGATCGAGCACGTCCTCGGCCAGGCCCGCGTGCTGCGTGATGCCGGTCATGACGTGAACCCAGGCGCCGTACATGGTGGGCAGCGGCCCGACGAGCAGCATGGGCAGGATCGATCCGATGTAGGCCGCATAGGCGATCACCGCCACATGGACCCCCAGCCAGATGCGGGCGACGAGGTAGACCGTGCCGCGCTCCGTCTCCGGTATGAAAGTCGCTTCCTCCGGATCCAAACGGCCGCAGACATGCAGCGCCATCTTCCTGATGGCGGCGATGGTTTGCGGAATGGCGAAGAACATCCCGATCACCTTGAGGATGACGGTCGGCCGCATCACCGCGATTTCCGGATCGCGTCCGACGATGATCGTGTCGGTATGGTGGCGCGTGTGGCTCCAGCGCCAGACCGTCGGTTCGCGCATGATCATGAAGCAGGCCACGTGGTAGACGATGTCGTTCATCCACCGCGTCTTGAAGGCGGTGCCGTGGCCGCATTCGTGCCAGCGCGAGTCGGAGGAGGATCCGTAGAGCACGCCATAGGCGATGAAGAAGGGCAGCGCCCACAGGCTCGGCCAGAAATAGACGGCGAGCCCGCCGGTCACCAGGAAGGAAGCGATCCAGATCAGGGTGTCACGGATCGCCGGACCGTCCTTGCGCTGCATCAGTTCCTTCATCCGCTGGCGCGGCACGGGTGCCGAATACCACTGGGCCGATGCGAGGCCCAGTTCCTCGGCATGCTTCGCTTCGGGGCCAACGAGGCTGTAATCGCGCGGGAAAACATGCGCATTCATGTCCGGCTTCCTCCAAGGATGGCCGCGACCCTATCGAAACCAGCGTAATTCGGCAACTCGTTCGTGGCGTAGTCTATCAGATTGCGTCAATCAGTTCCTGTTTCAGGAACTGCAGCAGCATGACGGTCTTGGCATCGGCGATGCGGCCGTCGAGAACCATCCGCCAGGCGTCGGCCAGGGGCATTTCGAGAACTTCGATGTCCTCGCCTTCATGGATGTGACCGCCGCCCGCGCCGATCCGGGAGCTGGCGCCATAGTCGGCCAGAAACATGGTAAGCCGCTCGGTGATGGCGCCCGGCGACATGAAGGTGCTGGCCACCTGCCGGAGATTGCCGACACGGTAACCGAGTTCCTCTTCGGCCTCGCGGCGCGCGCAGGCCTCAGGATCGCCGCCGTCGAGTAGCCCGGCGCAAGCCTCGATCAACATGCCGTCACCACCGCTGAGATAGGCGGGAAGACGGAACTGGCGCGCCAGCAGAACCGTGCCGCGCGCCCGGTCATAGGGCAGCACGGCCGCGCCATGGCCGTGATCGTGCACCTCGCGCAAGAGAGTTTCACTGCGGCCGTCGCGGCGCCGGTAGCGGATTGTATATTGGGTGAGCCGCGCCCAGCGCTGCGACAGGATTTCCGCCTTCTCGATTGCAATGCGATCGGTCACTGGGGCCTCTCGCGTTTCACCGCCGCTAGTATCGATTGCGCCATCGGCTCCTCCATGAGTTTCTCGACCGGCCGCGACAGCCGCCGCCGCCAGTTCGGCCGTTCCGTGTCGGTGCCTGGAACATTGAGAGGCTCGGTTTCTCCCGCCAGATCGTCGGCCTGGATAAGCATCATCATCGACGGCGATCTCGCCACGAATGCGTGGGCCGCCGCCACGGCGCCGTCTTGCGCCCCCGCTGCGCGCTCAAGGGCCTCGATCTCCTGGCGGCGGGTTGCGCGTCTGCCGGCGGCTATGGCTTCCGTGAGATGGCCCAACTCGGCAGCGATCTCGATGTCGCGGCCCTGCCGCCAGCCCGTGAAGGTTGGAAGATCGTGGGACGCGAGGCAGGCAAGCGCCAGGCGGGGATAAGTTGCGGACGGCTTGAACGCAATTCCGTCCCGCTCGAACCAGAGAACCCGATAAGACAGGATATTGGCCGCGGCCAGCGCCTCGCGCAGGCCATCGGGAATGGTGCCGAGGTCTTCGCCGACGATCATGCAGGCGCTGCGGCGGCTCTCGATAGCCGTCAGCGCGATCAGAATTTCGGCCGGACACCGCACATAGGCTCCGGCCGCCGCATCCGCCCCGCGCGGCACCCAGAACTGCCGTGCAAAGCCGAGAATATGGTCGATGGGCAGGGCCGCCGCGTGGCGCATGTTAGCGC
>JANMQB010000235.1:0-3900 GCA_031370155.1 Hyphomicrobiales bacterium
TGGAATTCGGATACCAGACCGGCGGAAAGTGGAAGATCTCCTCCGGCGTCTTGAAGGAGATGATAAACAGCCAATAGATCGGACAGACGAAGACGACGACCAGCAGGATGGCGACCAGATAGCGGATCGCCAGGATGACACCTGGCCGTTGGAAGAAGGGACGTTGCTCAATCATCTTTGCGCCGCTCACTTCGCCCCCCCTCATTTCGCGAGGCCCATGCGTCGGATCGCCCAGGTGACGATGACGGTCAGTATGGCGATGACCAGAAAGGCGATGGCCGCCGTGTAGCTGGTCTCGAATTGTTGGAAGCCCTGGACATAGGCATAGATCGAAATAGTTTCCGTCATGGTGCCCGGCCCGCCGGCGGTCAAAGCCCAGATCACGTCGAAGATGCGCACCAGATCGAGGCCGCGGATCAGGATGGCGATGGCCATCACCGGCCAGATAGCAGGCAAAACAATGCGGCGAAATGTGCGGAAAAAACCTGCGCCGTCAATTGCGGCGGCTTCAGTCTGGGACCTGTCAACATTTGAAAGTGCCGCCAGCAGGATCAGGAACATGAAAGGCGTCCACTGCCAGATTTCGCAGAAAATGATGGCGGGATAGACGAGCTGCGGATTAATTGTCCACAGCGCGGTCACCGGATGGCCGGCGAACCAGCCCAGAATCTCATTGATGGGCCCGTAACGGTTGTCGAACAAGAGCCGCCAGGTGGCGCCTGCCACGATGGGCGAAATGATAGTGGGTAGAACAAGCAGCGAGACAAAAATCTGCCGGCCGGGCATATGTTCGAGGAACAGATAGGCCATGGCAAGGCCGAGCAGCAATTCTATGGGAAGCGCGATCGCGGTGATGAGCAACGTGTGCAGTAGCGACTCCCACAAACGCTTGTCCTTGAACAAGTTAGCGTAGTTGTAGAGCCCGGCGAAGGACGTGTCCGTATCCATCATGTCGATGCGCATGAAGCTCACGACAAGCGAATAGATCAGCGGAAACAGGCCGACGAGCAGCAGCAGGAAGATGGCCGGAGCGACAAGCCAATACTTGAAATTCCGGTCGGGCCAGACGCCCGTGGTGGCGATGCTGCTCATGGGTCGAATGCCGTCAAGATCTGTCTCCCCACCCTGTCATCCCCGGGCTCGTCCCGGGGACCCATGGTCCAACAAGCTCGGATATCGAGCATGCGGCACAATGGGTTGCCGGGACAATCCCGGCAATGACAAAGGTGTGAAGAAGGATCTTACATCTTCGGATAGGCGCCCGACTTGGATGCCCAGCTGTTATAGACCGCCTTCTGCTTGTCGACGCCAATCTTCTCGGTGATCGCGTCCCATTCGGCGGCGGCGGTGTCGGCAATCGCCTTTGGGTCTTCGCCGGCCCAGAGTCTCGAAATCATCTGGCGCAACGCTTCCTCATACTTGTCGGTCTGCAATAGCGACAGGTCGAGGAGACCCGAGTTGGCGCCCGCCTGAAGGGCCGCGAGATACTCCTTCGCTTCCGGCCACCTAGACAGATACTCCGGGCTGGTGAAATGCGAGTCGCGGAACGGATCGCGCAGCGCATAGGGTAGCTGCACACGCTGCATGGAGATGTCCTCGCTATTCAGCCACTGGATGAACAGGTAAGCCGCATCTTTGTTCTTTGAAGTTGAAGCGACCGAAAGCGCGAAGCCTGCCGCAAGCTGGGGATGGCCGCCGGGCGGCAGGGCATAGCCCACTTTGCCGGCGATCGTCGATTTCGGCACCCAGCTCATGACTTCCTGATCGGTGCCATAGCCCGCGGCCCAGCGCCCGTAAGGTGGCCACGAAATCGACATGGCCGTCTGGCCCTGCAGGAAGACCGTTAGATTTTCCACAAAGCCGAACAGTTCGACGCCGGGCGGCATGAACTTGTTCTCTTCGCGCATGTCGGTGAGAAGTTTCACGCCGACATCGGAGTTGATCGTGGCCTTCATGGTTTCGGCGTCGAAGAACTTGCCGCCTTCATTGCGGAAGCGCTCCTGGAAAAAGAACATCGAATAGGGCGGATTCTGGAAGATGGCGGCGCCATAGATGCCCCTGTCCTTGAGAATTTCCGTCAGCGCCGCGCCCACTTCGTCGAATTCCGCCCAGGTCTTCGGCACGGCAAGGTCCTTGCCGGTCTTTGTCTTGAATGCGTCCTTCACGGCCTGATCCCCGAAGATGTCCTTCCGGTAATACATGATGAACACATCGCCATCGTCGGGGAAGCCGTAGATCTTGCCGTCGACCATCATCTGGTTGTCGCGATAGGTGGGCGCGATCTTTTGCAACTCCTCGCGGTAACCGTATTTGTCGACATACGCGTCAAGCGGCTCAAGCGCGCCCGAGTTGACAAGGTCCGGCATCCAAGCGGGAATTACGTTGAGCGCGTCATAGGCGCCGGTGCCCGCCCGGTATTCCTGCATCGTCTTGGTGAACATCTCCGCCGTCGCAACCTCGATCACCTTGACGTCGATGCCGGTGAGTTCCTTCCACTTGGGACCTGAGAAGTTCAGGGGATCGAGAGCCTGAAGGCCTGCTTCCCAAGTGATGGTGATGGTTGTTCCCCTGTATTTCTGGGCTTCCCTGACAGCGATTTCCGCGGCACTTTCCGCCCATGCCGGTTGCGCCAGCGTGACCGCGAATGTGGCGGCCATGCCGATCCAACCCAATCTGCGTCGTGTAACCATTGCGTCCTCCCATTTTCACATAGTGTCAGGGGCCGAAGCGGCTCCTGTAGTCTTCCAGACGCGCCTTGAACAGGGGCGAGTCAAGAACTTCCCTGTTGACGACGCCGCGCGGCACGCGGCCATGCTGGATGTCGAGGACCGCCTTGACATCCGCAGCGCCAATTCCGGCAAAGCACTGGTCGGTCCAGCACAGCGCATGCGGCGCCACGATGACATTATCGAGCTTCAGCAAGGGATCGTTCGGGTCCGTGGGCTCGACTTCGAAGACATCGAGCCCGGCGCCGGCGATGCGTCCTTCCTGAAGCACCTTGGTGAGTGCCTTCTGGTCGACGATGGGTCCGCGTGCCGTGTTGATGAGATAGGCCGTCCTCTTCATCAGCGCGAGGCGTTCGGCGTTGACGATGTGATGCGTGTCGGGCGTCAACGGGCAATTGACGGTGAGGATATCGGCTCGCGCGAAGAGATCCTCGATCCCGACAAGCTCTATGCCCAGTTCGGCCGCGACCTTCGGGTCGGCGAAGGGATCATGGGCGATGAACTTCATATCGAAGGGCCTGGCCAGCCGGAACATTTCCACGCCGATATTGCCCACACCAAGAGATCCCAGAGTCTTGCCGACAAGGCCCACGCCCATGTACTGGCCTTTGGTCGCGAACCCGTCGGGACCACTGCGCGCCAGCCTGTCCTTCGCCATCATCTTGCCGGTGAGCGCCAGCATGAAGGTGAGAATCGACACCGCCACCGGGCGCCGCACGCCGTCGGGCGTTATGCAGAGCGCGATGTCGCCTGCCGTGCAGTCGGCAACATGCTTGTGATGGTGCCCGTGCCAGACACCAGAGATTTGGTCATTGCAGATGTTGCCAGTCGGTCCCGAAGCCAGCGATTATAGAGAGGGGCTTTTGTCCATGGACACGGCGCACGTGTGCGAGCCCAGCGATGAAAGCGGGCTCGAAGCCGGCCCCCTGGAAGAGGGCGCAGCCGCGATCGAGCGGCGCACACTGCAGGTCGGCGCGGGCCTGCACGGGCAGCGCATCGACAGGGTGCTGGTCAGCCTGGCGCCCGAGTTCTCGCGCAACCATCTGCAAGGCTTGCTGCTGAAGGGGCATGTATGGCTGGACGGCGTGCAGGCGCGCCTGCCGTCGCGCCGCGTGCAGGCAGGTCAGCAGGTGGCTGTCGAGCTGGTGCCCACCGATGAAAGCCGCGCCTTCAC
>JANMQB010000241.1:0-4867 GCA_031370155.1 Hyphomicrobiales bacterium
GTCGCCACGCTGATCGTGGTGATGGCGGTTCTTAACGGTTTCCGCGCCGAACTGCTCGACAAGATTCTGGGCTTTTCCGGCCATGCCAATGTCTACCGGCAGGACATGGAGCCGATCGCCGGTTTCGCTGAAGTTCAAAAACGCCTCGAAGTCGTGCCGGGTGTGACCAGGGTGATCGCGCTGGTCGAGGGCCAGGCCATGGCGTCGTCGCTGCGCAACAATACCGGCGCGCTGGTGCGCGGCATTTCCGAAGCCGACCTCAGGAAACTGCCGAGCATCAACAACGAGCGGCTGCGAACGGCGCTGAAGCAGCCGGGCATTCCCGACGAGCCGCCGAGTCTCGAAGGGTTTGAAACCTCGGGCGGCGTTGCGATCGGCGAGCGCCTGGCCTGGCGGCATCAATTGGGATTGGGCAGCTCGCTCACCATCATCTCGCCGGAAGGGCCCGATACCGTCGTCGGCAATGCGCCGCGCATCCGTGATTATCCGGTGGTCGCCATCTTCAAAATCGGCATGTCCGAATATGACGAGAGCGTGGTCTACATGCCGCTCGCCGAGGCGCAGGATTATTTCATGTCGGATGACGGCGTGACCGCACTCGATCTCATGGTGGGGGATCCCGACGCCATCGACGGCATGGTGGCGGCCCTGCGGGAAGCGGCGGGGCCGGGCTTGCAGGTGCAGACCTGGAAGGAGCGCAATCTCGCCCTCTTCAACGCACTGGCGGTCGAGCGCAACGTGATGTTCCTGGTGCTGACCATGATCATTCTGGTGGCGGCGCTCAACATCGTCTCCGGTCTCATCATGCTGGTCAAGGACAAGGGCCGCGACATCGCCATCCTGCGCACCATGGGGGCAACGCGCGGCGCGATCCAGCGGGTGTTCTTCCTCACCGGTGCGGCGATCGGCGTTGCCGGCACGGCGGGCGGTTTCATCCTGGGTCTCGTCATCTGCCTCAATGTCGAAAGCATCCGGCAATCCATCCAGTGGGTGTCGGGCGTCGACCCCTTCAATGCCGAACTTTATTACCTGTCCCAGCTTCCCGCCGACATGGACTCCTCGCAGACCTTGTGGATCGTGCTGATGTCGTTGGCGCTCTCCTTTGGCGCGACACTCTACCCGTCGTGGCGGGCGGCGCGGCTCGATCCGGTCGAAGCGCTGAGGTACGAATGATGGCGGCGGCGCGGCAGCCCGCCCTGGAACTGCGCCATGTGGCGCGTTCCTATGCCGAGGGCAAGGGACGGCTCGACGTCTTTGTCGATGTGAGTCTTCAGGTGCATCCGGGCGAGATCGTGGCGCTGGTCGGACCGTCGGGGTCCGGCAAGTCGTCGCTTCTGCACATTGCCGGGCTTCTCGAAACTCCGACCGCCGGCGAGGTCATGGTCGCCGGGCAGAACTGCACGGCCCTTGACGACGCGGCGCGAACCCGCATCCGCCGCATCGGCATCGGCTTCGTCTACCAGTTCCATCATCTCTTGCCGGAATTCTCGGCGCTGGAGAATGTGATCATTCCGCAATTGATTGCCGGCGAGACGAAGGATGGGGCGACGGCGCGGGCCCGCGAGCTTCTGTCGCGGCTCGGGCTTGCGGCGCGGCTCGATCACCGGCCGGCCGAACTTTCCGGCGGCGAACAGCAGCGCGTCGCCATCGCGCGGGCCATCGCCAACCGGCCGCTGTTGCTTCTCGCCGACGAACCGACCGGCAATCTTGATCCGGCCACCGCGGCTCAGGTACACAAAGAGCTGATGCGGCTGATCCGCGAGGAAGGGCTGGGCGCCCTGGTTGCCACCCACAATCATGAACTGGCCGCCCACATGTCGCGCATCGCGCGTCTCGAAGGCGGGCATATCGGCGAGGCATAGAACATGAAGGCAGTCTTTTCCGCCGCCCAGCTCGGGCATGCGCCGACCCGCTTCCTCAGTCTCGGCAAGATCGTCGATTATCCGGATTCGCCGGAGCGGGCGCGACGGCTCCTGCAAGGCGCGCGCCAGGCGGGCGCCCAGATCCTTGCCGCCCGGCGATTCGAACCGGCCAAATTCGATGATGTGCATCTGCTGGCTTATCTCGCTTTTCTGCGCGGCGCTTTCGAGGAGTGGGAGAAGATCGATGGGGCGGGGCCGGAATTGATGCCAAGCCTCAGGCCGGTGGTGCGGCCATTGGGGCGATGCCCGCACATTCTCGGCCGGGCGGGAATGTTTCTCATGGATTTCTCCTGCCCGATTACCGCAGAAACATGGAAGTCGGCGGCGGCCTCGGCGATGACGGCGCTTACCGCGGCGGACCTGGTGGCGAAAGGCGAGAAGGTGAGCTATGCGCTGTGCCGGCCGCCCGGCCACCATGCCTATGCCAATCGCGCCTCGGGCTTCTGCTATCTCAACAACGGAGCACTCGCCGCCGAGCGGCTGCGCGACCACCACGAGCGCGTTGTCATTCTCGACATCGACGTGCACCACGGCAACGGCACCCAGGCAATATTCTATGACCGGCCGGACGTGTTGACGGTTTCCCTCCACGCGGATCCCGCCGCCTTTTATCCCTTCTATTGGGGAAACGCCGAGGAAACGGGCGGCGATGAGGGCGAGGGCTACAATCTCAACCTGCCGCTGCCGGTGGGCGCGGGCGACGATCAATGGTTCAAGGCGCTCGACACCGCCCTCGAACGCATCCGCAAATTCGAGCCGGGCGCCATGGTGTTGGCGCTCGGGCTCGATGCCCATGAAGCCGATCCGCTGAAGGGCGGAAAGGTGACCACCGCGGGCTTCGCCCGCATCGCCGAGAAGATCGCGGGACTGTCACTGCCCACCGTCATCGTTCAGGAGGGTGGCTACCTCACCGCTCATCTGGCGGACAATCTCGCCATGTTCCTTACCTCCTATGAAGGGGCGCTGAAACCGCCTGTGGATGCGACCGCCGAATAGGCTGCAAAGCAGCGCCCTTGCCGCTAGACTGACGATTATGGCGGACGATTCACCAAGCCCGGGCGTCACCTTCATCCATCTCAGGACGCATTCTGCCTATTCGCTGTCAGAAGGCGCGCTGCCGATCAAACAGATGGCGGCGCTGGCGAAGGACGCCGGCATGCCGGCGCTCGCCATCACCGATACGGGCAATCTGTTCGGGGCGCTGGAATTTTCCGAGGCATTGGCCGAGAAGGGCATTCAGCCGATCATCGGCTGTACGCTGAAGGTCGACTTCGCCGATGTGCCGGCGGAGGCGGTGCTGCGGCCGCAGCACGGCCTGCGCAAACTGCCGTCGCTTGCCCTTCTCGCCAAGGACGAGGCGGGCTACCGCCACCTGATGAAACTGTCGAGCCGGGCCTATCTCGACTCGGCCGACAATGCCGAGCCACATGTGCCGTGGCACCTGTTGGAACAATTGCAGGACGGGCTCATCTGCCTGACGGGCGGGCCGCAAGGACCCATCGACGAGGCGCTGGTGCAGGGCCAGACGCAGCAGGCGCGGCAGCGCGTCGAACGGTTGAAGCACCTGTTCGGCGACCGGCTTTACGTCGAGTTGCAGCGGCACGGCACGGACGCCGAGCGCGCCGCCGAGCCGGGGCTCATCGAGCTTGCCTATGATCTCGACATTCCGCTGGTTGCGAGCAACGAGGCCTATTTCGCCAGGCTCGACGATTTCACCGCCCATGACGCGCTGATCTGCATCGCCGAGGGCGAGGTGGTGGCGGCCGAGGACCGGCGACGGCTGACGCCGGAACATTATTTCAAGTCGCAGGCCGAGATGGCGGCGCTCTTCGCCGATCTGCCGGAGGCGGTCGAGAACACCGTCGAGATCGCCAGGCGCTGTGCCTTCCGGGTCGCTTCGCGCGAGCCGATCCTGCCGCGCTTCGCCGCCGGCGACGAGGGCGAGGAACTGCGGCGCCAGGCGAAGGAGGGGCTGGAGCAGCGCCTGGCAAGCCGCGGCATGGTCGAGGGCCGCAGCCGCGACGATTATCTGGTACGGCTCGATTTCGAGCTCGACGTCATCATTACAATGAATTTTCCCGGTTACTTCCTGATCGTCGCCGACTTCATCAAATATGCCAAGTCGAAAGGCATTCCGGTGGGGCCGGGGCGCGGCTCGGGAGCGGGCTCGCTCGCCGCCTATGCGCTCACCATCACCGATCTCGATCCCTTCCGCTTCAACCTGCTGTTCGAGCGCTTCCTCAACCCGGAGCGCGTGTCGATGCCGGACTTCGACATCGATTTCTGCCAGGAGCGGCGCGACGAGGTGATCGCCTATGTGCAGGAGCGCCACGGCGCCGGCCGGGTGGCGCAGATCATCACCTTCGGCAAACTGCAGGCGCGCATGGTGACGCGCGACGTGGGCCGGGTGCTGCAGATGCCCTATGGCCAGGTGGACCGGCTCTCCAAGCTCATCCCGATGAATCCGGCCAATCCGGTAACCCTGGCGCAGGCGATCGCCGCGGAGCCGCGGCTGCAGGAGGAGCGCGACCGCGATCCGGCGGTGAAGTCGCTGTTCGAGATCGCGCTGAAACTCGAAGGCCTCAATCGCAACGCCTCGACCCATGCGGCGGGCATCGTCATCGGCGACCGGCCGCTGGAAGAACTGGTGCCGCTCTACCGCGATCCGCGTTCGACCATTCCGGCGACGCAATACAACATGAAATATGTCGAGAAGGCGGGCCTCGTAAAGTTCGATTTCCTCGGCCTCAAGACTCTCACCGTCATCGAGAAGGCGCTGCGGCTGATCCGCCTGCGCGAGCCCGCCTTCGACATCGACAAGATTCCCTACGACGACAAGAAGACCTACGACATGCTGGGCCATGGCGACACGGTGGGGGTGTTCCAGCTGGAAAGTTCGGGGATGCGCGACGTGCTGCGCAAGATGCATGCCGACCGCGTCGAAG
>JANMQB010000265.1:0-5234 GCA_031370155.1 Hyphomicrobiales bacterium
ACGTACAACAACGATTCATCCTTGTTCAGTTTCAGGCCCCAGGGCCTCTTGCCGACCAGCAGATAGTCGAGAACCGTGCGGGACTTGACATCGACCACGGCGACATGATTGGCCCGGCCAAGCGCCACATAGGCGGTGGCGCCATCCTTGGTGATCAGCACATCGACGGGGGTCACCTGTTCCCGCCGCATGCCCTTGGGCAGGAATTCAACTTTGCCGAGCGCCATCAGCGAGGCGACATCGATAATGTCGACGATACCGGAGAGTTCGGCCGAAACCCACAGTTCCTTGCCGTCCGGTGTCAAGGCCATGCGCCGCGGCCTGGTGCCGACCACGATATCCTTGATCACCTCAGCCTTGACGGTGTCGATCACGTGCACAAGATTGGCCGCTTCCGAGGTGGCGAAAGCGAGCTTGCCGTCGGCGGTGATCAGCACCCCTTCCGGCTCCTCGCCGGTTTCGTATTCGGCGACCGTCGTTCCGGTTTCGATGTCGATGACGCTGACCAGCGCGTCGTCCTCGTTGGAAGCATAGAGATGGCGGCCGTCCGGGTGCAGATCGAAGGTCTCCGGATCGGGGATATCGCGGAAGCGCTTGGTGAGCTTGCGCGTCGCGATATCGTAGATGGCGATGGTGTCGTCGTCGCCGCAGGCCAGGAAAAACCCGTTCCGGTCGGCGGTGAAGTGCATGCCGCGCGGCCGGCCGCAGGTCGGGAAGGACTCCACCACCCGATGATCCGCGTCGAGAACGGTTATGGTATTGCTTTTCTCGTTGGCAACGAAAACCAGGCCGGTTCCTTTCGCAACTGCACACTCGGATGCGGCGAAAATCGCGAGTGCGAACAGCGCGGCGCCCGGCCATATGATCGGCAAGTTCAATCTCTTCATCGCGATAGAGGCATTCCGCCCGTCAAGCTGTGCTTCGGCTGGAGGTGAACCGTCTACTTACATCTTGACTAGAACTTCGCCAAGTGAGCATTGTTTTGAGAGCGGCACTTGGGTCGGTACAATGAGCCCGGATTGCACGCCTGAGGAGGGAACAATGAAATCGATGAATCTGCGTGCCTTGTATATGGGTGCCGCGGCGGCGGCGCTCATGGCGACAAGCATTTCTGCCACCGCGCAAGAAGTGGGCGCCGGTACCAAATATGGCGACATGACGACGGTATCGCAGGACATGCTGAATCGCGCCGAGGGCGACGGCAACAACTTCCTGCACACCAACGGCAATTACGACCAGACGCGCTACTATCCGAACAGCCAGATCAACACCGGCAACGTCGGCAAGCTGCGCCCGGCCTGGATGTTCCAGACGGAAGTGACCGAATCGCTGGAAACGTCGCCAATCGTTGTCAACGGCATCATGTATGTGACGACCTCGTTCAATCACGTCTACGCGCTTAACGCGCGCACCGGCGAAGAGATCTGGCACTTCAAGCACAAGATAGGGCCGGTCGCGACCTACTGCTGCGGGCCCAACAACCGTGGTGTCGCCGCCTATGGCGACATGGTCTACATGGGCACGCTCGATTCGAAACTCCTGGCGCTCGATGCCAAGACCGGAAAACTGATCTGGGAACAGCAGATCGCCGATCCCGAACTCGGCTATTCCGAAACCATGGCGCCGACGGCCGTCAACGGCAAGATCCTGATCGGCACGAACGGCGGCGAATACGGTATCCGCGGCTTCGTCAAGGCCTATGACGCCAAGACCGGCCAGTTGCTGTGGACCTTCAACACCACGCCGGAAGATTCGACCGGCGTGTGGGCGACCAAGGATGCGACGGGCCGCGACATGCTGCGCGATATCGAGGCGGAAAAAGCAGCGCTTGCGGCGCAAGGCGATCCCTACAAGACGCTGGGCGGCGGCGTGTGGCAGAACCCGGCCGTCGATCTGGAAACCAACCGCATCTATTTCCTCGCCGGCAATCCTTCGCCGGACCTCGACGGCAGCCTGCGCCCGGGCGACAACCTCTATACGAATTCGCTGATCTCCGTAGACCTTGAGACCGGCAAGTATGTCTGCCACTTCCAGTACATCGCCCACGACGTCTGGGATCTCGATGCGGTTAGCCCGGCGATCCTGACCACTGTTGCCGACAAAGACGGCAAGATGGTGAAGGGCGTGCTGCATGGCGGCAAGACCGGCCATGTCTATGTGCACAAAGCCGACGACTGCTCGCTGATCCGCTTCTCCGAGGCCATGGTGCCGCAGGAAAACATGTGGGTGCTGCCGACCAAGGAGGGTGCCCGCATGTTGCCGGGCGCCAATGGCGGCGTCGAGTGGTCGCCGATGACCGTGGATGAGAGCAAGGGCCTCGTCTACGCCATCAACCTGCACCAGCCGATGACCTACCATGTCGAGAGCTCGCCCTATCCGTCGGGCAAGCTCTGGCTCGGCGGCGCCTTCAAGGTGATCGCCACCGAAGAGCAGTGGGGCAACGTGACCGCGGTCGACTACAACACCGGCAAGGTCCGCTGGCAGGTCAAGACCGCGCAGCCGATGATTGGCGGCATCATGGCAACCGCCGGCGGCCTTACCTTCACGGGCGAGGGCAACGGCTATTTCAAGGCCTATGACTCGGGCACCGGCGCGCTGCTGTGGAAGTTCCAGGCGGGTGCCGGCGTCAACGCGCCGCCCTCCTCCTATACGGTGGACGGGCAGCAATATGTCGTGGTGGGTGCGGGCGGCAACGCCCAGCTCAAATTCAAACGCGGCAATTCGATCATCGCGTTCACGCTTGCCGATTGATCCTGGCTGCGCGATTGCAATTTGAAAACAGGCGGGGCTGAGTTGTTCAGCCCCGCTTTTCATCGACTCACTCGATTACGGATACGATTTCCATGAAGCTCAAGTTCTTTGCCGCCGCGGCCCTGATCGGTCTGGCCGTTTCCCCCGGGTCTGCCCAAGAAACCATCGAAGACAAGGCTAAGCCGTGCGCGGCCTGCCATGGCGAGGATGGCATTCCGAAGATGCCCGAAGTACCGAACATCTGGGGTCAACATACCGGCTATCTCTATATTCAACTCAAGGATTTCAAATCGAAGAGCCGTGCCAGCGAAATCATGAACCCCATCGCGGACCAACTTGAGAAAGCCGACATGCTGGCGCTGGCGCAGTATTTCGAAGAGAAGCCCTGGCCGTCGACCGGCTACCGTTCCGAAGCCGCCGACGTCATAAAGGGCGATACAATCGACACGGCCGGCATGTGCTCCTCCTGTCATCTTGGAACATTTTTCGGCGACAGCGTCATCCCGCGCCTGGCGGGCCAGACGCAGGTCTATCTCGAACGCATCCTGATCGCCTTCAAGACCCGCGAGCGTGCCAACAATGCCGACAAATCGAGCTTGATGGAGACCTTCGCCGACGAAGACCTCAAGACCATGTCGCGATATCTGGCCGGCCTGTAGAATTTTTCTTCTCCCATGGGGAGAAGGAGGCGAACGATCCTGCGCTAATTCCGTCAGCGCGTGCCGAGCGCCGATTTTACCGCATCGTTCAGCGCAAGATCGGCGGCGGTCTTGCCGTCCTTGTCTTTCACGTCACGGGCCGCACCACGCCTGATGAGTTCCTCGACCACGGCGGCATGGCCGAGCTCGGCGGCGATCATCAGGGCCGTCTTGCCGCGATCGTCCGTCTCGTCGAGCCGCGCGCCCCGGCCGATCAGCATGGCAACAAGTGCACGGCCCTCCTCTTCGGGCACATCATTGGCATGGCCCGCCGCCCACATGAGCAGCGTCAGATCATGTTGGTATTTCGTATTGGCATCGATTCCTGTTTCGAGGAGTATCTCAACGATGGACTGAAATCCCCGCGCCGCCGCATAGAGGATCGGCGTCTTGCCGGAGAGATCGGCGGCGTTGGGAGCGGCGCCGGCCGCAAGCAGCATCTTGACGATGGCTTCGCTGCCGTTGAATGCTGCGTCGGCGATGGGCGTGGTTCCGGAGCGGCCAGGTGCTCCAGCCTTGGCGCCGCGCTCGAGCAGAAGCTTTACCACGTTCCGGCGCTTGGCCTCCGTGGCGAGAAATAAGGCCGTGGCGCCCTTGAGATCGCGAAGTTCGATATCGGCGCCGCGATCCAGCAGAAGTGCTGCGATTTCCGCTTGGCCCGACGTGGCGGCCACATGCAAAACCGATTCACCGCCGCGCCTGCGGATCGCGGCACTTGTGCCCGCCGCCAGAAGCGCCTTGGCGATCTCCAGACAACCCTGGTCCGCCGCCTCGAACAGGAACTCGTTGATCTGCCGGTCGTCGGCCGAGCTTTGCCTTTCGATAATCCGGTACTGCAAATCCCGGCATTCGGCTTCCGCCGCCGCCGCCGGCGCGGCTGTGATCGCCCAAAACGACGCCGCAGCAAGTATTTTTAGGTTAACGTGGGCTGGAATCATGGCGTCAACCGTCGCTCGACTTCAACTTCCAACTGGCCGTCCATCCGGTCCGGATAAACATTTGCAAGAATGCCCGACTGACGCGGGACAGTCGAGAATTTGATTTGCATCAAGGCCGGCCTCCGGCAGGCACTTGATACTGGGGTATAAATCGGGGCGGAGCCAGGACGGTACACAATGATAATCGCTGCGGAATTCGGCGGCCTACGGCATCACCCCCTCGATCTCATCGCCCACGACCACACGCTGCAGGAGCAGCTCTGCGACATGCTCGAGGCGATTGCCGATGGCCTGCCCGGCAACATCGACCGGCGCCAGTGCCGCGAGGCGGCGTCGGCGCTCAAATTCGACCTGCCGCTGCACCACCGCGACGAGGAGCAATGCCTGTTTCCCCCGCTGCTGGAGCGCGGCGCGGCAACTGGCAGTCTCGCCGAAGTGCTCGACCAACTGTCCCAGGAACACGCCAAGGATGAGAGCTTTGCCAGCGAGGTGGTCGAATCCCTCGAAGCCCTCGCGGAGGGCGGGACGGCGCGCAACCCCGACATGCTCGGCTACATGCTGCGCGGCTTCTTCGAAGGCTACCGCCGCCACATCCACTGGGAGAATACGCTCGTGCTCCCCTCCGCCCGCCAGTATCTGACCGAAGCCGATCTGGAACGGCTGTCGCGCTGCATGGCCGCAAACCGCGCCGCCGCCACCACCACTAAACCGTAAGCGAAGGCCGCCGCTCGCCCCACGCCGTTGCCCGCTCATAGGCGAAGGCCGCGCGCAGCACGGCCGCATCGTCGAACATGCGCCCGACGATGTGCAGCCCCGCCGGCAGGCCCGCCTTGGTGAAGCCGCAGGG
>JANMQB010000317.1:0-2518 GCA_031370155.1 Hyphomicrobiales bacterium
GGTGCTGTTCGTGATCTTCCTGTTCGGCTTCCATCCTTACGTACTGAACCTGCCGGTCGCCGGATGATTCTGCTGGCGCTGGGTGTGACTGCAATGGCGGCACTGCATTTGATTGCCGCGGTGCCGGCTTGGAAGCAGCGAGTCAAGGCGAGGACCGGCGAGCGCCTCTATGGGCCGCTCTTCGGCCTTGCCTCGCTCGCGGCATTGGCGGTGATCGTCGCGGGATGGCGGCTTGCCGCCGTCGCGCCGCTCTACGATCCACCCGCCTGGGGCCGGATCGCCAATTTCCTGCTGACTTTCGTGGGCTTCTTGCTGTTCGGCGTGTTCCTGTTCCGTGGCAGGCTGCGCCAGACACTTCGCTTTCCCATGGGACTCGCGGTCATGTTCTGGGCAACCGGGCATCTGCTCGCCAATGGCGATCAAGCCAGCCTCGTCCTCTTCGGCGGGCTGCTCGTCTATGCCGCGGCCCATATCGGCATCGGATTGGCGCAAGGAGTCAGGCCTTCGCCGGATGTGCGCCAGGGTCACGATCCCCTGGCGCTGCTGGCGGGTGCGGCGCTTTATGGCGTCATGACGCAGTTGCACCCCGTGCTGATCGGCGTGCCGGTTCTGGTGCTGGCGCGATGACGGCAGGGTTCTATTGCCGGACTGGCGGGCAGGGGATAGTTTAGTGTCATGTCAGTGCAAGCATCAACCAAGCGTACCACCGCGCCTGAAATCGGCGCGCGCAAGGGCGGCGCGCCGATTGTGGCGCTCACCGCCTATCACGCCCACACCGCGGCGATCGCCGACAAATACGTGGATTTCCTGCTGGTCGGCGACTCGCTCGGCATGGTGATGCACGGCTTCGAATCGACGCTCCCCGTTCCTCTCGATCTGATGATCATGCACGGCCGCGCCGTGATGCGCGGGGCGAAACGGGCGCTGGTCGTCGTCGACATGCCGTTCGGTTCCTATGAGGAGAGCCCGGCGCAGGCCTTTCACAACGCCGCAAAGGTGATCAAGGAAACCCAATGCGGCGCCATCAAGCTGGAAGGCGGCCGGCGCATGGCGGAAACCATCCGCTTCCTCAGCGAGCGCGGCATTCCGGTGATGGCCCACATCGGGTTGACACCACAGTCGATCAACATGCTGGGCGGCTACAAGACGCAAGGCCGCAGCCGCGAGGAATGGGCGGCGATCGAGGAAGATGCGCGCATGGTTGCGGAGGCCGGCGCCTTCTCGGTGGTGCTGGAGGCGATAGCCGAGCCCCTGGCGGCGAAGATCACCAAGGCCATCGCGATCCCCACCATCGGCATCGGCGCCTCGGCCGCCTGCGACGGGCAGATCCTGGTCATGGAAGACATGCTCGGCCTGTCGCCCAAGGTGGCGAAATTCGTCAAGGAATTCGGCGAGGTGGGCAAGGCAATCGAAAAGGCCATCGCGGCCTATGCCGAAGAAGTGCGTGCACGAAGTTTCCCGGCGCCGGGGAACACCTACGGGGTGAAGGATTGAAACTTACAGGGGCGCCGGCGCATCACTGCTTCGGCTTGGTCTCGTCGTGCCCGTGTTCTCCTTCCGTCATATGGCCCATGAGTTCCTTGATCCGCGGCGGAATATCGGCGTCCGAAAATTTCTTCTGCTCGTCCACATGGTGAACGAAGGCGATGATGTCGGCGAGTTCCTGGCCGGTGAGTTGGATGGGCTCGCCGAGTTCCTCGCGCTGCAGGGCGACCATCGCCTCGGCGCCGTCCCACATCCTGGCGGCGAACTCGAAGGGGTTCATCGGCAAGACCATGGTCGATGCGTCGAAGGGCGGCGCATCCTCCCCACCCACCTTGTTGACCGCATGACAGACGACACAGCCCTTGCTGGCGAAGAGCAGCCTGCCGCGAGCCGCGTCCATGCTTGGCATCATGAGGCCCGGGCTCATCATATCGTGTTCCATCATTCCGGAAGGCTGTCCGCCGGCCTTATCATGGCTGGTGGCATGAGCCGGGTGGCCGGCGATCATGAACAGGCCGAGCGCTCCGGCCGGCAGCATTGCGGGCGAGATTTTCATTTGATCCTCCGTCCATTGAAATTTTCTTTTCTAATCTCAGGGAGCCGGCGATCGCGGCGGTATAACCATCCAATCCGCGTGCGCCGGAAGACGGCATCGGGAAGCGGAGATTGCGGCTTTGGACGGGCGTTGGCAAGATCAAGAATTTGCCCTGGTGGCGGGCCATGCGGCAAAGCCGGCTGCCGCCCGGCTTAAGGGCTTATTAATCTGTGCCGGGCCCAATGCGGTCCTGCCGAAAGGAGGGCCGCAATGCCGACGGAACTTCTCGGATTGACGGCCGGCATGGCCGCGATCCTAACCGCAGCGCTTCTCTATCTCCGCCATCTGCGCTGGAAGGCCATCGAGAGGGCTTATGAAGTGGCGCGGGCGCCCGGCGGAAATGCCTTGATTTGGCCCCGGCGCTGATCTACCCCCGCTCCTCATATTGCTTTGACCTGCCGAGGAGCATTGATCCGTGAGCGATGAATCCCTGTTTCG
>JANMQB010000363.1:0-4436 GCA_031370155.1 Hyphomicrobiales bacterium
CAGCAATGAATTTCATCCGACCTTGCGGAACGGCGTCTTCGATCGCCGACATGTAGTCATTGAATCGGATGCCGAAATTGGGGTCATGCCAGCCGACGAGCGGACGGCGCATTTTGGTCAGCAGAAACTTTAGATCCTGTCGTATCTGATCGAAGGATAGGGGTTGATAGTCTACTGTGGCATCGATACAAAAACTGCACGTATAAGGGCATCCCATGCTACCGATCATTGGGACAATCTTGAGCAGCGGCGCTTTGGCAAGCATCGATTCAATGAACTTCCACCGTGAAGCGATGCCCGGCAGCGCGACCGGCTGTCGTCTTGCACTTAGCCTCTGGCCATTGGTAGAGCGGGGCGCAAGTTCGCGCATCACATCATCGATTATGATTTTGTCGGTGAAGCCAAGCACATAGTCAAAATACTGGGCGGCATCCTCCGGGTAGCATCGGGCATGCGGACCGCCCAGGACAGTCACGATGCCGCGCTGGCGATAGAGATTGCTGATGGCATAAGCGGTTAACGCGGATCGCGTGAATGCGCCAATGAAGACGACATCGGCCTCCTCCGAAACCAAGGTCTTCAGATTCTCCAGCCCGGTGTAACAGACGTATTTGACTTTATGGCCGAGTTCTTCGCACCACGCGGCAACAATTTGAGGCATGATGCTCGCCAGATTGGCATTCATCATCCTCGCAAAAAGCCCTGTGGTAGGACCTTTCGTGACAAGATCGAGCACCGTCACGCGCCGTCGTATCATGGATGCTCCAGTTCCGCTGCGCGAGCTAAAGTGGATGGGTCTGTTAGGAAACGCCTGAGCCCGGAAACTCAACATTCGGATTCCGGCGCCGGCAGGGTGTTGGCCCCCGGTAGTATAAGTTGCTCGGAGCGCTCCTTTACGCCCCTACGTGAGTCGCGACAATTACACAATATGGGGTATGACTTCAGGCCGAATCAAATTACTTTTTGGTAATCGGTAGCCAAATCGTTGCGTGTTCGGGAAGCGTTTTAGGGCGGATTCTTCTTTTGGGCAAAGCCGAAGGCTGGGCAGGCATCATCAGCCGCGAAGTGGGATCAAGCGCCGAGTTCCGCCAGCAGGCGGCGGCTAGCGGCATCGAAGCGCGCCATGCCGCCGTGCGAGCGCGCCAGCATCATGGCGCCTTCGAGCGAGGCGATGAGGAATTGCGCCATCTCGGAGGATGAGCCGCTGAAACGGAGTGCGCCGCCAGCCCGGCCTTGCTCCAGCACCGCCGCTAGCCAGCGATCGTTCCCATCGAAATAGCGGTCGAGCGCCGCCTGCATTGCCTTCGGCAGGGTCGCGAATTCCGCGGCGAGCATTCCGCACATGCACATGCGATCGTCGCGCAGGACTTCGGAATAGATCCGCACATAGGCCTTGATCTTGTCTGCCGCTCCGGCGCCGGACCGGTCGATGTCGGCAAGCGCTTCCTGAATCCGGCGGTCATAACGTTCTATCAGGCTGACCCCGAGATCGGCCTTCGTGGTGAAATGATAATGCAGACTCGCATTGGTTATCTGCAGGGCCTTGGCAATGTCAGCGTAACTGAAGGCATTGAAGCCCCGCGTCTGCACCAGGCGCTGGGCAATATCCAAAATCTTTTGCGAGGTGTTCCGGTTGTTCACTTTCAGGTCCATAAGAGTGCTCCTGTCGCCCCGGCATGCTTCAATCTTTCCTCCTTATCGCGATTCCATGACTGTCTTCTACTTATCAGTTGACAAGTTACTTATCAATAGGTAGGGATGATGCGTCCGGTCTTGTAGTTCGGTTGCGTAGTATTTCGCAAGACCGGCGAAGACGGAGGGTTGCCCGGTCAAGCAGCCCATTCGAACAACCGGAGGAAATCATGACGTCCGTAAACCCCACAATTGCGGGGCTGCGCCGCGCTGTCGAAACGCGCGATGCAAAGACCCTGAAGTCGTTCTATTCGGGCGACGCCACCATGACGATCATCGACAGCGACAATCCGCCCAGCAAGCCCAGAACCCTGAAGGGCGCCAAGGAGATCGGGGCGTTTCTCGACGATGTTTACAGCCGCGACATGACGCATACGCTGGACGACGGCGTCATCGGCGACGGACACCTCGCCTATGTCGAGGCCTGCCGCTATCCCGATGGCACCCGCGTCGTCGCCTCGTCCACGGCGGAACTCGGCCCGCACGGCATCAAGCGCCAGACCGTCGTGCAGGCCTGGGACAGTTGAGTTTTAGCTGAAACACGTCAAACAGGGAGAACGACCATGAAGAAACTTGTGATTTTGACAGCCAGCGTGCTCGCGATGAGCCTGCCTGCGGCGCAATTCGCGCGGGCCGACGGCGACGCCGACATGATCAAAAACGCCGAATCAGCGGGTCCCGCCGCCGTGGGCGCCGGTGCAACGGTCTATGCCTTTGGCGCGGACGGCCAGATGAAGACGCTGCGCGAAGGAACCAACGGCTACTGGTGCCTGCCAAACGATCCGGCGACGCCGGGCGACGATCCGATGTGCGGCGACGCCAATTCGATGGAATGGGCGGCGGCCTGGATGGGGAAAAAGGAACCTCCCAAGGGTAAGGTAGGCCTGATATACATGCTTGCCGGCGGCTCCGATGCCAGCAACACCGATCCCTATGCAAAGGCGCCAACCGAGACCAACAACTGGATCTCTACGGGCCGTCATATCATGATCATGAATGCCACGGACGTGATGGCTGGCTATCCGACTGACGCCAAGCCCGATACCAGCAAGCCCTATGTCATGTGGCATGGAACGCCCTATGCGCATCTGATGGTTCCGGTGCAGTAACCATCCACGGAAGAGCACCGGAGCGGCGGCATCCGCTCCGGTGCCAGCGGTCGATCATGACCTGGGCCGCACGATCCATGGCGTTTGCCGTACTCAACTCACCATTCGCCATGCACCAACTTTTTTTCCTAAACCCCCTTGACATTTTGTTCCTAGTATGTTCTTATGATCCCGTCTCCTTCCCAAGGAGGGCGGTTCGCGAGCCGTCGTTGATCGGGGAAGGGGATGCGGGGCCTGAAATTGGGGCGTCTTAACGGAGGCGAACCATAACCAGGGACCACCGCCCACACTCCCTTCCGGCCCGCTGCGGCTGGAACTCCTTAAGTGGATAAAGGGTATGTTCAGATGAAATGGTTGTCGGACATAACTGGAAGTCGGGTGTGGGTAACGGTCAAAATCCGCGGCGCAGGTGGCCTGAAGAACCACTTGTTCCAATTTCTACCGTGGTGAAGGGCTGCCTGCGCCTTCCCTCCGCTTCACGAAGCGGAACTTTCTCTCCCCCGGTCCGGAAATGTCTCCGGGCCACCAAGGGCGGAGCTATGGCTAAACCCACACCCACCACCCCTCACCCTGAGGACGAATTCCCTTCCCTTCACCCTGAGGAGCCGCGAAGCGGCCTCGAAGGGTCTGGTCGAACCGGGCTCGCTGGCGGCCCATGCTTCGAGGCTCCCCCCGGCTCGAGGCCGGGGGTCGCGCCTCAGCATGAGGATGGAAGGACGGTCCGCACAATGATCCGTGGACGGATTATCTCGCCGCCAGAATCGGCCTTGTCCCAACCCACCAGTAACGGCACTCGCCGTCTAGTCGGGCCGCGCGGACTTCAGCCAGCCCTCGAAGCGGTCCATGGCTTCGGAGATCTTCGCCGGATCGCGGAGGAAGCACATGCGCAGATGACCCTCGCCGCCGGGGCCGAAGGTGGCGCCGGGAGCGAAACCCACTCCCGCCTCGTCGATGATGCGCAGCGTGGTCTTCAGCGAATCCTTCATGCCGTCGACGGCGAAGAACAGATAGAAGGCGCCCTTGGGAATTTCGAAACGGATGCGCGGCATGTCGCGGAGCCGTGCCGCCACCAGATCGCGGTTGGCACGGGCCTTGCCCACCTGGGCGGTCACGAAATCCTCGCCGAGATCGAGGGCGGCGACGCAGCCCTGCTGCAGGAAAGCCGCCGTGCCGCTGGTATTGTACTGGATAATGCGTTCGATCGCCGCACCCAGCGCCCCGGGCGCCTGCAGCCAGCCGACCCGCCAGCCGGTCATCGCCCAGTTCTTTGAAAACGTATTGGCGAGCAGCAGCTTCTCCTCGGTATCGCAGATGTCGAGAAAAGACGGCGCGCGGGGCTCATTGGGCCCGCCGAAATAGAAGCGCGAATAGACCTCGTCGGCGACGATCCACAACCCGCGCTTGCGGCACTCGTCGCGCACCGCAATGAGTTCCTCGCGGCTCGCCGTCCAGCCGACAGGATTGGACGGCGAGTTGAGGCAGATCGCCTTGGTGCGCGGCCCGATGGCGGCAAACAGCCGGTCGAGGTCGAGGCGCCAGCGGCCGTTCTCGAATTGCATCGGCACTTCCACCGGCCGCGAGCCCTGGACGCGCAAGGGTCCGGCATAGTTCGGCCAGGCGGGCGTCGGCAGCACG
>JANMQB010000379.1:0-5898 GCA_031370155.1 Hyphomicrobiales bacterium
GCGGTGCGCCGGATAATGGCGCCGCTGCTCAATGATTTCATCGGACTGCAAAAGGATACCGCACTCGTGCAGGTCGTTGGCGTCGTCGATGCCTTCAACCAGTCGCGCATCATCGCCTCCAACGCTTTTAACCTCTCGGCCGTCACCATCGTGGCCATCCTCTTCGTGCTGATCACCATTCCCCAGGCCCGCTTCGTCGACAAGCTGATCGAGCGCGACAACGCCCGCATCAGGGCCGGGGGCTGAGATGGCGTTTCTCGAGATCAAGGGCGTAGAGAAGCAGTTCGGCCCCATCCACGTGCTACGCGGCCTCGACATGGAGGTGAACGAGCATCAAGTGGTCTGTTTGATCGGTCCGTCGGGATGCGGCAAGTCGACGCTTCTGCGCTGCATCAACGGGCTCGAGAAGATTCAGGGCGGCGAGATCCGCCTGGCGGGCGATCGCGTCTCCGGTCCCGGCATCGATGTCAACCGCTTGCGCCAGCAGGTCGGCATCGTGTTCCAGAGCTTCAATCTCTTTCCGCACATGAGCGTCATCGAGAATGTGACCCTGGCGCCGCTCAAGGTGCTTAAAGTCGATCGCGCCGAGGCCGAGGACAAGGCCATGGCGCTCTTGACGCGCATCGGTCTCGAGGTCAAGGCGCGCGAATATCCCGACCGTCTGTCGGGCGGCCAGCAGCAGCGCGTCGCCATCGTCCGCGCGCTCGCCATGGAGCCCAAGCTCCTGCTGCTCGACGAGATCACCTCGGCGCTCGACCCCGAGCTCGTCTCGGAAGTCCTCAACATCGTGCGCGATCTGGCGAAACAGGGCATGACCATGCTGCTTGCTACCCATGAGATGGGCTTTGCCCGCGAAGTCGCCTCGAAAATCTGCTTTCTCGATGGCGGCGTCGTCCACGAGGAAGGCCCGCCCGATCGGCTCTTCGGCAATCCGCAGGCGGAACGCACCCGCGTCTTCCTCAAGCGCATCATCGAGGCAGGAAGGCTCTAGCCGGCCGGCTCCTTGAACGCCTCGTCCACCGGGACATCGTAGGCGTTGGCGAGCCGGTTGGTCATGTTGGCGAGGCCCACCACGGCGAATAGCTCGTTGATCATCGCCTCGCTCGCACCTTTGGCTCGCGCCGCGGCACCATGGCTCGCCATGCAGTATTGGCAATTGTTGGTGATCGACACCGCCACATAGATCAATTCCTTGGTCAGGGGATCGAGGGCGCCCGGTCCCATGATGTCTTTGACGCTCGCCCAGACATGGCCGAGCATGCGCGGCTCGTTCGCCAGATATTTCCAGAAATTGTTGACGTCGGCCACCTTGCGGGTGGCCTTGATATCGTCGAACACGTCTTTGACCGCGTCCGGGGCCTCATCATAAGCGATTGGTTTCATTGTCAGCTTCCGTTCAGACTTGTGGCAGGGCCTTCGCAATCGCCCCTTACTTCCGCCACGGACTATTACCATATAGCGCCGGGGTAACGAGTGGCCCGGCGCGGTTTTCGCTGCCGGTCCCGATTGGAGGCATTAAGATGAAACTTTCCCTTTCCGCGGCAAGCCTTTTGGCGCTGGCGCTTTTTGCGGTCCCGGCACTCGCCCAGGATCAACCGGCAACCGGAAGCGAACAGCCGGCCGTTTCGGCGGAGGTCGTGGCGCTGCTTGACGATAGGCGCCCCCTGTCAGAACTCTCCAACGCCGAGCTCACCCAGCGCATCCGCAAGGTCCGCAGCCTTATCGAGGCGGGCGGGCTCGATGCCGAGACCACGAGCAGGCTCCAGGCGCTGATGAAGGCGGCGCGCGCAGAGCGCATGGCCCGCCAGCAGCAGGCCCAGCAACAGCCGGTGACGGCGGACCAGGCCGACCAGCCGGCCGAAACCCAGCAGGCCGAAACCCAACAGGCTGAAACCCAGCCGGCCGAAGCCCAGCCGCCTGTTGCCACTGAAATTCCCGAAGACGTACTGGCCTTTATCAATAACAACAAGCCGCTGGCCGAAATGTCGCGCAACGAGCTGCGCGCCCGGATGATGCAGGCCCGCCAATTCATGCAGGCCAACAAAGGTAAGCCGGAAGTCCGCAAGCCGCTGCGCACCATCGTTCAATCGGTGCGCGCCGAATTGGCCACACGCAACGGCCAGGCCTCGCAACCTGCCGAGGACGGCGGGACCGTAGCCCAAACCCAATCCGACCAGGGCGCCAGCGGTGAACCTGTTGCCGAGAGCAATATGCCGGACGACGTCGTGGCCTTTATGCGCGACCGTCGCCCCGCCAAGGACCTGTCGATGAACGAATTGCAGGCCCGCATCGCCAACGCCGAGACCCACCTCGGCAGCGGCAATCTGGCGTCGGGGACCCGCGGCCGGATCGCCCGGCAACTTGAGGCCGATCGCGCCGAACTGCAGCGCCGCGGCGAAGCCGGCGAACTGACGGAAAGGCTACCTGGGCCGGAGCAGGCCCCGGCCGGCGAGGTCCAGGATGAAACCCAGCTCGACACCAATGCCGCCAATCCCGAGGCCGAGGCCGCCGCGCGTGAATTCCTCACCGATTCGCGCCGGGCGGAACAATTGTCCGACGCCGAACTCCGCGCCCGGTTGAACGGTATCCGCACCCTGATGGCCGGCAACAAGTTGTCGCGCGAAACCGAACGCCAGCTGCGCCAGAAGCTCGCGGCGGACCGCGCCATCCTGCGCGCCCGCATCGCCGCCAGGCAGAATGACGAGCCCGCGGCCGGCGGCCAGGCCGGGACGCCACGGGTCGAGATCGATAACAACTATATCATCAACATCGAGGTGGTTCTGGCCGACCGGCGGCCCTCCCGCCAGCTCGCCGATTACGAGTTGCGCCGTCGCATCCAGGTCTACCGCGACGCCGCCTTCGACAACCGCTATTCCGAGACCGACCGCCGGCGCTGGCGGGAAGTGATCGCGCAAGACCGTGCAGTGCTGCGGCAGCGCCTCATCGAGGCCCGCCGGGCTCGCGCCGAGGAGCTGGCGGCCCGCCGCCGCGCCGGAGGTTTCGACATCGACCTCGATGTCGTCCTCCAGCCCGATAGGCCGCGCTATGTCGATGCCGCGGAAGTGGATGACCAGGAGATCGAGGATTTCCTCGTCGCCAAACCGCGCCGCAAAGTGGAACGCCGCTACACGGTCGAGGAACTGGAACAATCGCCAACCCTCCGCGATGCAATCTCGCGCATCGAGATCGACACCATCCGCTTTGGCTTCAATGAGGCCTTCGTGCGCGAGGAAGAGATCGAGAGTCTCGACCGTATCGCCGAGATCATGGAACGCATCCTTTCCGCCCATCCGCGCGAGGTGTTCGTGATCGAGGGTCACACCGACGCCGTCGGTTCCGATGATTATAATCTCCGCCTGTCGCGCCAGCGCGCCCAGGCAGTGAAGCAGGCGCTCACCACCTACTACGTGATCCCGGAGGAAAACCTGCGCACCATCGGCTACGGCGAGCGCTTCCTCAAGATCCCGACGGCCGAGGCCGAGGCGGAAAACCGCCGCGTCTCGATCGGCCGCGCCACCGCGCTGATCGGCGAACTGGACGAATAGTTTCCGCCGAAAGGGCCTAGCTCTTTCGTGACGCGCGAATGCCTTCCAGCACCACTTCAAGACCGGCTTCAAAGGTCTTGAGGTGGTGTTCCGGCTTGAAATAGGGGCCTACCGCGGCGATCGACGGGAAATCGCGCGCGAACTCGTCGCCGGGCACCGGCTCGGCGGCGCTTGGGCCCCTGGCATAACCCGCCGTCTCGTCCAGGCACGCACCGGTCAGGTAATAGCCAAAAACGCGAAATTGCCGCGACCGGGCTGCGACTGAAAGACCGCCGGCCTCGAAGACCTTGAGCACTCTGTCGAGAAGTCCCAGGGCCGTGCGGGTATTGAGCCGGTGGACGGCAAGCAGCGGGTAGAAGCCTGGATGCCTGAGCGCCATGGCGCGATAGCCGAAAGCCATCCGGCGCAAGCGCTCGATCCAGTCGTCATCCGATGGCGGAACCGGAATTTCCGCCATGCAGCGGTCGACCATCGCGTCGAACAAATGCGCCTTGCTTGGGAAGTAGTGGTAGATGCTCATCGCTTCGCAGCCGAGCTCTTCGGCGAGCCGGCGGGTGCTGAAGACCGCAAGTCCGCGGCGGTCGATGAGCGCAAAGGCGGCCTGCACGATCCGCTCATGGCTGAGCGGCTCGCGGACCTTCTTTTTAGTCCCGATGCGCTTGCGTTCACTCATTCGTGATTTGTGTTCTTACACTGTAAGAATATGACTTGCAAGTGCCCTTACAGTGTAAGGTGCCATGATACTCAGAGGAGCGAACGCCATGTTGAAATCCATCTCGAAGATCGCCGCCGCCGCATCGCTGTGCTTGCTGGTGCAGACGCCGGCGCCAGCCCTGGCCGATGAAGCAACCGTCATCGGCGCAAGCGAAGTCATGTTCGAGCCCGCCGATCCGGCCCACCCGGACGCCGGTGAGGAAATCGCCGTGCTGTCGGGGGATCCGTCCAAGCCCGGCCCCTTTGTAGCGCGGCTGCGGGTCAAGGCCGGAACCATGGACCCGACGCACAAGCATTCGATGCCGGAATACGTGTCGGTCCTGTCGGGCAAGGCGCTGATGAGCTTCGGCGAGAAACCGGACAAGTCAAAGGCGGTGACGCTCACCGCCGGCAGCTTCCTGTATCTGCCCGGCGGCCAATACCATACGCTGTGGGTCGAGGAAGACACGGTCGCCGATCTCAATGCGATGGGTCCTTTCGACCAGACTTTTGCCGGGGCCCAGTGAAGTCCAGCACAGTGGTCTGCACATAATTGTCGAAACCGGACTATTTTTGCGGACCACAGCAGGGTATTGACGGGGCTCTCTCGCAGGAGTCCCGCCGTGCCGTGCCAGCTTTCGGTCAATGTCAATGCCATCGCCTATCTGCGCAACCGGCGCGATCTGCCCTGGCCCTCGGTCGCAGCACTGGGGCGGATCGCCCTCGAAGCGGGCGCCCACGGCCTGACGGTGCATCCGCGTCCCGACGAGCGCCATATCAGGACTGCCGATGTGCCCGTCCTGCGCGATCTGATCCGCACGGAGTTTCCGGGGCGCGAGTACAATATCGAGGGCTATCCGGACGAGCGCTTCCTCGCCCTCATCGAGACCCACAAGCCCGATCAGGTGACGCTGGTTCCAGACGATCCCTCCCAGGGCACCTCCGATCACGGCTGGGACATTGCCAAGAACCGCGAGTTCCTCGGCCCTGTGATCGCCCGCATCCACCGGGCGGCCTCGCGGGTTTCCCTGTTCATCGATCCCGATCCGTCCTTGCCGGCGCTGGCGAAGCAGATGGGCGCCGGCCGTGTTGAAATCTATACCGGTCCCTATGGCGGGGCGTTCGCCGCAGCGGATGCGAGGCGCGAACTCGACAAGGTCGTGGCCACCGGCCGGGCGGCTGCGGCAGCGGGCGTGGGCCTCAATGCCGGGCACGATCTCACCCGCACCAATCTCCCAGCACTGGTTGCGGCCCTGCCGAACCTCCTGGAAGTGTCGATCGGTCACGCCATCATTGCCGATGCTCTGACTTTCGGCATGGCCGAAACCGTGCGAATGTTCTGCTATGCGATTAGCGATGCCTGAACTCCTGAGCCTTCTCACCATCGGCCTCGTGCAGCTAATGGCGACGATCTCGCCGGGGCCGAGTTTTCTCATCACGGCGCGCACGGCCGTCGCCCGCTCGCGGCTCGACGGCTTCAAGGTGGCGCTCGGCCTCGCTACCGGAACGGTGATCTGGTCGAGTGCCGCACTACTCGGCCTCAATATCGTCTTCCGCTCCGTGCCCGTGCTGTTCATCGCCATGAAGATCGCCGGCGCGCTCTTCCTCTTGTGGATCGCCTGGCAGATTTTCCGCCATGCGGCCGAGCCCGTGGCGCTCG
>JANMQB010000471.1:0-3372 GCA_031370155.1 Hyphomicrobiales bacterium
ATTGAGCCTGTCGAGGCCCTTGTTGTAGAGCTCCGCCACCGCTTCGTTCTGCTTGGCGGTGGCAAGGTCGGGCGCGATCGCATCGCCGGTCACCGCCGCGGCCTGGGTGGAGCTGTCGTCGCCCCACAGCCCGTCGAGCAGCTTCGCGGCGGAACAGCCGGATACGGCCGCCATGACGGCAAGCATCAAGGCCATGCGGCCCGCCTTGCGCGTCAATCCATTGCAAGCCGTCATCAACGCCAGTCTGCCCAAAACCCTGATCCCGATTCCGCCGTGGCGGCGGTGTTCTAACCCAACAATGGGGCAACCGCCAGCACTGTCCGAGCCCCCACATAGATGCACGAAACCCGGCGGAACTGTGACCGCCGGGTTCCGCGTCGGGTGCTGCGTGGATGTTCAGTTGGCCTGGCGCCGCAAGAAGGCGGGGATTTCGAGCTGGTCGTCGTCGAGGCCTGTATCGATCTGGACCTGCGGCAGCGCGGCACGCGGTTGCGAGCCAGTCTGGCCTTTGGCGGGAGCACGGACGCTCATGACGGGTTCCTTGGGAGGTGCAACGGGATCGTCCCGGCGGCCGAGACCGACGCTGGCGAGGCGTTCGAACAGACCCTTCTTCTTGCGCGCCGCATGTTCGGCGATGTTCTCGATGCGGCCTTGCTGGGCGGCGATCTGCTTCTGGGCGATCGGCGGAAAATCCTCGATGGCCGGAATCTGCCCGCGCGACGTGCGCGGTTGCGGCGCCGGCTCGGCATCGGCCGGATCATCATATTCTGCTTCGGTCTCGGCACGGACCGTGGCGGCGGCCAGCTTGGCATTGGCGCGCGCCGCCATCGGCGCCGGCTGGATCGGCTTCTTGGGTATAGCCTGCTGCTTGCCGGTGAAACCGAAGACCGGGCGCGAAGGCTGGGCTTCTTCAACCGCCGCCTCCCCACCTTCTTCGACCTGGACCGGATCCATGGCAAGGCCGGTGGCGACCACCGAGACCCGCATGGTGCCTTCCAGCGCATCGTCGAAGGTGGCGCCGAGAATGATATTGGCTTCCGGATCGACCTCCTCGCGGATGCGGGTTGCCGCCTCGTCGACTTCATAGAGTGTCAGATCCGGGCCGCCGGTGATCGAGATCAGCAGGCCGCGGGCGCCGCGCATCGACACATCGTCGAGCAGCGGATTGGAGATCGCCGCTTCCGCCGCCTCGATGGCACGTTTCTCGCCGGTCGCCTCGCCGGTTCCCATCATCGCCTTGCCCATCTCGCTCATGATGGCGCGGACGTCGGCGAAATCGAGATTGATCAGGCCTTCCTTGGTCATCAGTTCGGTGATCGAGGCAACGCCGGAATACAGAACCTGGTCGGCCATGGCGAAGGCGGCGGCGAAGGTGGTCTTCTCGTTGGCCACGCGGAACAGGTTCTGGTTGGGGATGACGATCAGCGTATCGACATACTTGGCGAGAAGTTCGATGCCGCGCTCGGCCGTCTGCATGCGGCGCACGCCTTCGAAATGGAAGGGCTTGGTGACCACGCCGACGGTGAGAATGCCCTGCTCCTTGGCGGCGCGCGCAATGACGGGAGCAGCCCCCGTGCCCGTGCCGCCGCCCATGCCGGCGGTGATGAAGGCCATGTGGGCGCCGGCGAGATGGTCGAGGATTTCCGCCAAGGCCTCTTCGGCCGCGGCGGCGCCGATCTGGGGTTGCGATCCGGCGCCAAGGCCCTGGGTAAGTGCCGTTCCCATCTGCACCCGCCGCTGCGCGGCATTCTGCATCAGCGCCTGGGCATCGGTATTGGCGACGACGAATTCGACGCCGTCGAGCCTGCTCTCGATCATGTTGTTGACAGCGTTGCCACCGGCGCCGCCGACGCCGAAGACGGTGATGCGCGGTTTCAGGTCCTGCAGATTGGGCACGGTAAGATTGATGCTCATGTTTTGGCGTCCGGACGTTTGATTTTCCCCACCGACCATCTTTGTTACTCAAACCATAACAAATGGTTAACACCCGCTAACCAAATCGCTCAAATTCTTCGAAAATTGACTCGGACTGAGTCATGTGCCTAACCCGGCATTCACTTTTGCCGCCAAGTTCAGAAGCTTTCGGCGATCCAGCGGCCGACCTTGCGCACATAGCCGTGCTGGGCCGGTTCCAAGGCAAGGGCCGATTGCTTCGGCACGATGTAATGGCTGTCGGGCCTGAGCGCATATTGCAGCAAGCCGCAGCAGACGGCGAAACCCGGGCTGTGGGCTGCTTCCGGCATGCCGGGCAAGGTTTGAGGCAAGCCGAGCCTCACCTGCCGGTCGAGCCACTGCGCCGCCACCTCGCGCACCCCGGTCAACTGGCTGGCGCCCCCCGTGAGCACCAGGCGGCGGCCGCCGAGACGGCCGGCACCCGACGCTTCAAGCCGGTCGCGGACCATCTCGAAGATTTCCTCAAGCCGCGGCCGGATGATGCCGGTGAGCATGGATTTCGGCACTTTCTGCACCGTATCGACGCCGCGTTCGCCGAGCAGCGGCACCGAGATCATGTCGCGCTCATCGACTATCGAGGCGAGTGCCGAGCCCCACAGGGTCTTCATGCGCTCGGCATGGGCGATGGTGGTGGAAAGTCCGCGCGCGATGTCGTTGGTGATATGGGCGCCGCCCACCGGAATGACATCGGCAAAGACCAGATTGCCTTCGTAGAAAATCGCGAAACTGGTGGTCGCCCCGCCCATCTCGATGAGCGTGATACCGAGTGACAGTTCGTCCTCGGCCAGCACCGACCGGGCGGCCGCATAGGGCGCCATGACGAAGCCCGCCGTGGCGAGATGGGCGCGTTCGATGGCCAGCGACAGGTTGCGCAGATGCGCGGGCTCCACCGTGACGACGCCGAGATCGACACCGAGCCTGTCGCCGAACAGGCCAAGGGGCGACTTGACGCCTTTGGCATCGCCCACCTGATACTGGATCGGCGAGATGTGCAGAACATGGCGGCGGCCGGGATCGACCTGGGCCAGTGCGGCGGCAAATACACGATCGAGATCGCGCGGGCTCACCTGCCCGTTCTGGGTCTCCGCCATGGCGCTATGACTGAAGGACTGCGGCCGGCCGCCGGAGACGTTGACGAAGACTTCGGAAATCGACCGCTGGGCCATGCGCTCGGCCGCATCGACGGCCAGCCTGATGGCCCGTTCGGCTTCCTCGACATCGACGATCGAGCCGGCCTTGACACCGCGCGAAGCCTGATGGCCGAGCCCGAGGATACGCAGCGAAGGCCGGGCTTCGCCGCCCGGCATGCGGTGCTTGGCGGGTGTGACTTCGGCGATGAGGCAGGACGTCTTGGTCGAGCCCACGTCGAGAGCCGCCAGAACCCGGCCTGTCTCCGCAACCGGACCCCGGCCGGGAGGT
>JANMQB010000396.1:0-12310 GCA_031370155.1 Hyphomicrobiales bacterium
CATGTAGCGCTGCAGATTGGCCAGTTGCTCCCGCGCCTGCAGGAGCTTCGCCAGCACCGGCACCTGACGCACGACGGCGGCAGGGCTGAAATCGGCCATTTTTTCGAAACTGAGCTTGATGCTGAGGTTCTCGCCCCCGCCCTGGGAGTCTCCGAGCTTGTTTGGGGCCTTGAATGCGACGCCCGGCTTGATCGCTTTCATGCGTGCGTCAAAATTATCCATGTCAATATCGAGAAACTTTCTTTGGGCGACCGAAGGTTTCTCGACGTCAGAAGCGCTTCCGGAGAGATCGGCCAACACCCCCATGACAAAGGGAAGTTCGATCATTTTCTCCGAGTTATACGGATCCTGGTACTGAATCTGGACACGCGGCGGACGGTTTCGCTTTATGAACTTCTGGCCACTGTCACCCATCGTTCTCCCCCTGGGTTGCGCTCGCAAGCCTTGGATAGCGAGCGAAAGTCTATCCCGGCGCGAGCATTCTGACAACAGGCAAGGTTCCGGCCAGAAACAGGATAAATCCCGCCCGGGCCTCCGGCCTCCGCAAGCGCCTACTCGACGCTGAATGTCTTCATATCGGCGGCGGCGTCCGTGTCGGCCGCACTCAGTTCCGCTAGCAGCAGGTCGAAATCGCCCGAAGTCAATTGCGGGCCGGATTTCTCCAGAATGCTCAAGGGAAGGCTGGCGGATATGGCCAGTACCAATTGACTGCGCCCGCGGCCCTGATCCGTGACCGTAAACCGTTCTGAAAACTCCAGTCCCTTTCCGGTGTGCGCAATGCGCTTGGTGAGATTGTAGATGGCGCCCGCGTCGTCGATCGCCAGCAGATACAGGCTCGATTGCCGCAGCCCTTCAAGGCTGCCTTTGAGATCGGAGGCGTTGGCAATTTTCGACTTCCGGAGATTGACCTTAAGCAACTTGAGCCATGGCTTTCCCCGGCTCGCACGGTCCACCTGCCGCAGCAGATTCAGCACCCGGCATTGCGCGTCGGTCAACTGGCTAAACCGGGCGTTGGGCTCCTCGCTGATCGCGGCAAGATAGGAAGCGGCGAATTGTTCAAACGTCTGTTTGCGGTTGCCGTAAGCGACGATGAGTGGGCCGGCTTGCGACACCTCCTGCGTCAAGGCCAGAAAGCAGTCGCCGCCATCATAGTTCACGACATACCGGGCTCTGCTCTCCGCGGTGATCGCCGCCGGAACGGCCGGTGTGGTGTCAGGAGTTGTGATTTTACCAAGATTCTCCTCGGGTTTTGAAGGAGATGGAACAGGCACCGGTTCAACCGTCTCCTTTGTTTCGACGGGCGGCTGCGGCGGAGTTTGCGTGGGTTCCTCGCTTGCCACTGGCGGTAACGGCTTGGCATTTTCGCTGGCCGCCGGCGGGGTTGGCTTGGGACTTTCATCAACCAGCGGCGGCGCAGGCTCTTGAACCGGTGTCTCCGTGCTGACCGTGGCCTCCTTGTCAGTCCTGCCCGTCAGGGAATTGACGTAGTACCAGCCGCCCAGCGATCCGGCCGCGATGGCCGAAATGGCAATGCCGGCGATTACCAGCGCCCGCCCCCACAACTTTGGTGCCGCGTCGCCAGGCTTCCGCACTGCCTGTTGCGACGGGGGAGGGCCGGCGGGCCGCCGCGGCTGGACCGTTTGGGACTTGCGCGGCCGGATAATTGTGGGCTCGCTCTCCGCCCGTCGCTCGCCGCCGCCCGAATTCCAGTCCCGGACCGCGGCCATGGAGGGAAGCCGTGCCGCCGGATCGGGTTGCAGCATGGACCGCAGCAATTCCTGCATTTCCCTTGGCATGCCGGACAGATCGGGCACGGCCCGCCGCTTCTCGATGACTTCCACTTGCGAACCGGTCATATCGAGGGGGTAGCCCTTGATGGCCGCTGCCAGCACCAGGCCAAGGCTATAAATGTCCGATTTCGTGGTTACCTCGGCACCGAACAGGCCAAGTTGCTCGGGCGAGACGAAATTATACTTCCCGGCGAAGCTGCCGCCGAGAAGGGTCCCGCCTCCGACCGTGGCCGACTTGGCGATTCCAAAGTCGATGATCTTGGCCCGATCCACGCGGCCATCGAGCAGAATGACATTGTCGGGTGAAATGTCGCGGTGGATGATGCCCGCCTCATGGGCCTTCTGCAGGCCATCGGCCACACGGCGGCGCAGGACCGTGCAATCCTCCAAACTGAGCGGCCCGCTCTTGATGCAATCGGCAATCGATGGGCCGTCGACAAATTCCATCGCCAGATAGGGGCGGCCGATGTTGGCATCGATGGAAAACACGTAGTAGCGCACGATCGCATCGTGGGCGAGATGATGGAGGACCCTCGCCTCCTTCCGGAACAGGTCGAGAATGAGGTCGTCGCGCGCGAATTCGGGCAGAACGATCTTGATGGCGACCGCATCCCCGGTCTGGATATTGTGGCCGCGGAACACCTCGCCCATGCCGCCCATGCCGATGAGGGAATCGATGCAATAGGTCTGGTTCAGCTCCGTGCCCGGTTTCACTGTCGAATGGAGCGCTTCTGGCGGTTGATTGCTGGCGGCCATCAGGTCACCTTCGCCGCGGGCGAGACAGCCGGCCCATCTTCGTCCGCCGGCCGGCAGGCCACGACGATGACCGTTACGTTGTCCTTTGCGCCCCGGTCCAGCGTGAGTTGGATGAGCGCCTCGCAGGCTTCCTGCGGGGGCCGCCCGCTTGCCAGCGCTAGAATCTCCCGGTCTTCCACATGCCCCGTGAGCCCGTCGCTGCACAGAACGAAAATGTCGCCCGCCTCTATTTTGCCCTGCACCGAATCGAGTTTCGGCTCCTCAAAGACGCCAACGGCCTGGGTCACCACGTTGCGGCGCGGCCAGTGCCTGGCTTCGGCCAGATCGAGCAGGCCGCGGTCGATCATTTCCTGAACCTCGGAGTGGTCATGCGAGATTTGGGTTATCGAGCCCGAGCGCAGCAGATAGACCCGGCTATCGCCGGACCAAACGCAGGCAAAATGACCGGCAAAGACCAGGAGCGCGGCAACCGTCGAACCGATCACCTTGCCGCCGTCCTGCTGCGAAAGCCTGATCAATTCGGAATTGGCGCGATAGATACGGTCCTTGAATCTCGCCAGGAGATCGGGTGCGGACGCGGACCGGCCCACTGTCTTGGCCGTCTCGACGACCACGGCACTCGCGAGCTTTCCGTTGCTGTGTCCACCCATGCCATCGGCGATGAGCCACACACCCTGTTCCGGGGCCACGAAGTAATTGTCCTCGTTCAAGGCGCGAGCCTTGCCAGGGTGAGACCCGCTTGCGGTCTCAAACTCCAGTAATCCCGAGTTCAAGGCTTATCTCCGCCATGCGAAACACCCGTCAAGAATTCAGCGTAGGCGAATGGGTCAGGCAACTGATGATAGGCTACAAACTCCGCCGAACGGGCTGCGCCGCCAGCCGTCCACCATACACTACGCATATCATACAAACCCAGTAATTCGGCAGTGACCACGCGCCGGAACTCGGCTTCAAATCCGCCTCCCGGCAGCCGCGATTGCCAGACACGGCTGCCCTTCATTTCGTGCCTCTCGGGCCTATCATTCAGGACCGGGAACGACAGGGTGTCGGCCAGCTCAGCGGCCTCCCCGGCAAAGCCGTCGTCGAGGACGCGCAACAGTGCCGCCTCGGCAGCCCCGTACCACTCTTCAAGTGGATCGAGCATCGGCGGCTCGATGATCTTGCCCTCCGGCGCGCAGGCGCAGATGGTCAGCGGAAAATACCGCCCGATGCCGTCGACCGACGGCATCATCACGCCGGCAACTGTCGCCCCGCACAGGCCGCCGCCGATCCAGAAGCGCCATAGCGGCGCCGTTAGGAACGCTTCCTGCCAGGCGGAACCGAGCTGCGAACGGCTTGCCGCAACCGACGTCTGCAGCCAGTCTTCCCAAAGCGAGAGAAACGGCCGCGGCAAGTTGTACGCTACGAAATCGCGTTTCGCCGGATACTTGCCGAAGATGCCGCAGCGCATTGCCGGCTCACAAATCCGAGGGGCACTTGAAGTCGCGCAAGGCGGGCAGGCCGATCGGATTCTCGGAAGAGGCCGCGGTCACATCGAAAGAAAAGATTTGACCATCGACAACGAGACTCGCCGACAGGACCTGGCCCGACCATTTCACGTTCTTGGCAAAAGGCGGCGTGAACAACCGGAACAGCGCCCATGGGCCGGTGGCGCGCAAAACCGAGTCGCCTTGGAACATCCGGTTGATGGTTACCGAAGCCGAACCGCCAGCCGCCGCTCCGGGCCATAGCAAATTGACGGGCTCGGCAACCCGGGTGACGCGGTCGAAGGTCTGGTCATTGACTTCAAATTGTATGGTGGCCGCGTCCGAATTGGCCGGCTTCAGAACAATCGAAAGATTGGCATTCGGAAAGTTGCCGCCGGTCGCGAAAAAGGCGTCGCGTATCTTCATGGCGACCTGAAACTGCTTGAGGGTGTCGGGACTCAGCGCCCGCCCGAGCCGGGTATCCGCCTTCCAGACCAGCTTTCCATCCGCGTTATCGACCAGCGGCTCCAAATTCTCCTTGTAGAACTGGTCGAGTATGCCGCCCGGCGAAAACAGCTTGCCGAACTCCGCCATGCCGACATCGACCTTGCTGCGCGGCGCGAACGGAAATTTGTTCTTGATTATCCGCAGGCACTGTTGCGTGACCTCGCTGTTCAATCTGCTCTGCAGATCGTCGATGGTTCCGGTCGTCACCTTGCCCTCGAAATCCTCGGCCGACTTCTTCAACATCTTGCCGAACGGCTCGGGCAGCGTCGTTGCGTTTCTGCGCAGCGCCCTGACATAATCGCGCACGCGGTCGCGGGCGCCCTGCGGATCGGCGGTCCCGCCTTCGGAGTCCGTGATGTATTGATAGATGCCGTGCAGGTTATCGAGGAGATCGTCGATGGCGCTCCTGCCATCCTGGGCCTCGATGTAGTCGTGATAACCTTGGAAGTAGGACTCGACATTGCTGCCGAAATCCGCCATCGCCGCTTCTTTCCCGTTCCGGGCTTGCGACTTGAAGGCAATGCCCAATCCGATGCGCCCCAGTCCGGTGGTTCGTGAGGTCAGCAGTTTCTTGGCCTGTTCGGCGGCCGCGCCGGCGAGCGCGCCGGCTTCATCGGCAGGCTCCGGCGGCTTCACGGTGAGCTTGGTCTCGCGGTTGATCGATTCGATGAGTTTCCTAATCGGCGAGGCTTTCTGGCTGGCGGCGGCGAGGACGCCATAGACGGGACCGTCGCCGGCGAAATTGCGGAGCTTGAGATGTGCCAGGGCGCCGTCCCAGGTGGCGATGAACTTGCGGTCGTACATGTCGAGCAGTTCAGGACCATATTTCTGGTAGCGGTCCAATGCCGCCTTGTTTTCGCCGGCCTTGCCCAGAACCCATTTTTCGTCCTCGAGCACCTCGTCGACATCGCCGAGCCTGGTCAGAAAAGCGTCGTAGAAGCCGTCATAGGTATAGAAATAGGGAACCCGGACCTTATCGAGATCTTGGGTCTCGAACACCTCGGTAAGATGCGGTCCGCCGGCCGTGGCCGCCGTCCAGTCCATGGCATCGGACTTCGCGGCATCGGCCTCGAGCAACGCATAGGCCCGCTCCGCCAGGCTGGACGATGCGAGTAACCGCTGCGTCGCCTCGACGAGCGGTCCATTGAGGTCGATTTCCGGCGGATGGGTTCCCAACTCCAGCAAGGCACGCAGGTGATCGGCGAGCCGGGCGCGGAGCTTTTCGGCGGCGGGCCCCGGGTACTCCATGTCCCACGCCGCCCCAAACCACGCCGAAACCAGATCGCTGTCGACACGGACATTGCCCTGTCCGCCCAGCATCAGATAGACCTTGAGAGCCGGATAGAGGATGTTGATGTCGTCGCGGCTGTTGTCGATCTGCTTTTCCACGGACAACAGCAGGCGTGACCGGAACATGCGGTCGAGCGCGATCCTGTAGGCGTCCTGCGAATCCTCAAGCAGCCGGCCCTTCTGACTCAGTCCGAAGGTTTGCGAGACGGGAACGGGGTCGCCGGCGCTTGCGTAACCGGATGGCAGAGCCCGGAGCCGGTCGAGAAATTCGAGCGTTGTGTCGACGGAGCTGTATTTCACCGGTTCTTTCGGAACCGGACTTGCGGCGGCGGCCTGCCAGTAGTCCGCGGCGGCCCGTTCCGACTGCGCGATCAGCGCCAAGTTGGCGCGGTGGCTGATCCACCATGCGCTGAGTGCCGCAACAGTAACCAGGGCGGCGAGGGCGTATCCGCCGAATGTCAGGACTTGCGCGCGCCTCACCGCCGCCTGATTGGTCGACACCCAGCCCGCTTCGCCGAAAATCACCTTGCTCAGCAGGTCGGCCAGGAAGAAGCTCTTGGCGCGGCCCGAATAGGCTGGCGCCATCGCCCCGGGGAGGCCAAAGGCGCCGGAGATCGAACCCAGCACCTTGTCGATTGGCGTGCCCTCCTGGGTGCCGGAGGTGAAATAGAATCCGCGCAGCACGAAATTCGTATGATACCGCGTCGGCTCGAATATCTGGGCGAGAAAATCGCCGATCACCGACTTGAGCGCCGCCATCTGTGACGGAAAACCGTAAAGCCTGGTGCGCGACAGCGGATCGGCTTCTTCCTGAAGCCGGTCCGGCAATTCCTCCGTCAGGCGCTGGACCAGCAAATCGAACTCAGGCTCGACGTCGGCAATGCGGTTTTCGGTTTTCGACGCCGTCTGAAACGTCGCGCCCCAGACCAGCTTGCGGCGCTGGTCGTCGAAATTGCCGAAATATTCCATGAACCCGGAAACCAGGTCGGCTTTCGTGAAAACCGCATAGACCGGAAAATTGATGCCGAGACGGCCGTTCAGCTCGCTGAGCCGCTTGCGGATCGCCACCGCATGGGCGGCGATTTCCGCCTGGCTCAGCCGCATCAGGTCTTCGAGACTGATGGCAACCAGAACCCCATTGACCGGTTGCCGCGGGCGCTGCGTCTTCAGGAGATCGAGAAAGGCAAGCCAGCTCTTGCGGTCGGCTTCGGTATCGGAGTCCTGGGTGGTGTAGCGCCCGGCGGTATCGATGAGGACGGCAGACTCGGTAAACCACCAGTCGCAATAGCGGGTTCCGCCCACACCCGCGACCGCTCCCTTGCCGCCGCCGCGCATCAATGGAAATTTCAGGCCCGAGTTTAGCAAGGCGGTCGTCTTGCCCGATCCCGGGGGGCCGATAATGATATACCAGGGCAATTCATAGAGGAACTCGCCGCCCGAGCCTCGCGACTGCTTCAAGGTTGCGATCGCATCCGCCATCCGTTCCGCGAGAACGGGTTCATCGGAATCGGGCGCGCTCGGCGCAGCCGCGGTGATGGCTGCCGATATCGCCTGCGACGCGGCGCGGCGCCGGTAGAGCTTGTAGGCCGCGACGCCAAAGAACACCGCAAGGATCAGAACGATGACCGCCAGGCGCAGCCATACGCTCTCGAAAGGCCTGGAATCGCCGAAGCCTATGAGCGGCGAGACAAACCATATCAGTGCGCAAAGGGCCAGAATCCCCGCAACCGATACGGCCGCAACGATCCATTTCCTCATCGGAAACTTGCTCCACCTTGCCGATGCCGCGATCTCATCAGTCGATCCAGTCGATACGTATGTCCACCCGCCGGTTGCGGGCCCGTCCTTCCTCCGTCTTGTTGTCGCCCGCCGGCTCCTTTTCGCCGCGGCCCTGGACCGCCAGCCGCGCAGAATCAGCCAGATTGGGTTTCAGTTTTGCGGCGACGGCTGCCGCGCGTTTTTGCGACAAGTCCTGGTTATTCTTGAACTTGATGCTGGATCTGACCGGCGTGTTGTCGGTGTAGCCGACGACGCGGATCTCGTCCTTTTCGCCATTGAGCATTCCGGCAACCCGTTTCAGGGCGTCGTCGACGCCATCCTTCAGGGTGGCGCTGCCCTTGTCGAAAAGCAGGTCGTTGGGCAATCGCACCACAATATCGCGGCCGTCGGTAGCGACGCTGACACGTTTGCTTTTGATGTCGGAGGCAAGAGCGGCCTTCACTCTCTGCAATTGGGTGGACTTGGGGGGCGTGATTTCTTCCACTTTGAGCGGTGCGACGGGCACGGCGCGAGCAAGCTCGACCTTGCCGTCCGGGCTGAGCGCGGCCAGTTTCTCCGCCAGGGCGTCGGAGGCATCTCCCAACAATAGGCGGAGCGCCACGAAGACGGCCAACAGGAGTGCCGCGGCAGCGGCCGCAATCGCCCAGACCGGGACCATCCGGCGGATATATGCCGGAGCGATCTGCTGGCCCTTCCAGTGGGGCGATATGTCGGTACCGGCCCGGCTCCTGATATAGCGGATCGTCTGATAAACATCGCGGCGGAGCTGTTGCAGCGCCAGATCGCCGCCGGCCATGCGGTATTGTCCCTCGAAGCCCAGCGACAGGCAGGCGTGCATCAGTTCGAGCAGGTCGCAGTTGAGAGCCGGATTGGCCTTGACCCTGGCGAGTTCGTCGAAGAAGCCGACGCCGCTGGTGCGCGCCTGAAAGAACCTGCTCAGCATGCTGTATTGCGTCCACAGATTGCGCTCGCTGGCCGGCAGGTTCTGGACGATGTCATCCGCCGTGGCGCACAGGGCGTATTTGGCCGTGACGATCTGTTGCTCGGGAAGGCCTTGGGCGCGCAATCTGCTTTCAATGCCGGCAATGGCCTGGGCAACCTGCTCCATCAGCGCCGTGACGCCGGATTGCTGGGTGGAAATGCGCAAGTTGGCGAGCAGAATGAGAAGCGGCCTGGCTTCATTGAGGAACGGATTGGCCTCTCCGATGGCGCCATCCCGCAGGAGCACCACCGGCATGGGCTGGGTGCCCGGAATTTCCGGAGGCACAACCGGACCCTGCTGCCCGGCAGCGGCTGGGGCCGCAACCGGCGGCACTGGTGGCGCCGGGTTGAGTGGCCGCATGGCAGGGCCTGCGCCCCAGAAATCCGCCTCCGCCGCCGGCGTTGCGGCTTGCGGCGAAATGGCATCCCGCCGCCCTCCGGGGTTGGGGCGAATGACGGTCCGGTCGGATCCCGAGAACGGATCGCCGGGAGGTTTGCCGGCGCTCATCGCGACCCTTCCTTCACGGCCCACAGGTTGAGTTCAAGGCCCGGCCAGTCACCCGAAAAATGCATGCCGATGCCGCTGGCGGTACTGAATTCCGGCCATAGCGGCGACATGCGGTCCAAATAGAAATAAACATGCGTGGAAATCGCCCGGATTTGCGACGGCGGCGTCGGAATATGGACCAGTCCGATGCCCGGCAGATGGGCATAGACGATATCGCGCATCTTGGTGGTCGGACCGATCTTGAACAAGGCCGGAAACTGGCTCTGAATTTCGCTCAGCGGGCGTTGCGCCGACACCTCGAGGACGAAGGTCGCCGTGCGGAACAGATTGCGGTCGCGCACCGCCGCCACGAAGGCATTGACGTCCTTGACGGTAATATCGAGACGGATGGCGCGGCTGATATCGACATTGAGAAACTTTTGAATATCCACAAGCACCGGCTCGAAACTGGCCTCGAGCCGGTCATGATCATAGGCGGCATAGTCGTTGGCGCGCCGTTCCTTGGTGGCGTAGGTGGCGAGCTCGCCCGCCAGCGCAAGCAATTCGACGAACAGCCTTTCCGGATGCACATAGCGCGAGTTGCGCAGATGCTTCAGTCTAGGAATGGCCCGGTTCAGCATCTGCAGCATGAAATAGTCGACGCTCTGCAAGCCGCCGCCCGAGCCTGGATCCGAGGCATAGCGGGCCAATTCCTCGAGCTTCGTTTCCACCCAGCCGATGACCCGGTCGAGCCAGCCAAGCGTTACCGGATGGGCGCAGGTGACCAGAACCGGCGGCGCGAATCTCTCGTCGAACACGATGGCCTTGTCGGTCACTTCCACGATGCGCGCGATCTGCATGCCGACAAAACCGGCCTTGGGCGTCTTGCGGATCTCGAAAGTCAGCCGCGGGTGGCCGATCTCGATGTCCTCCTCCATCCTGAGCTTCGATGTCGAATCGATGAAAGTCTCCGCTCCGGTGACAAACCGGCTGGCGCTCTCGGCACTCTCGGCATCGGCTTCGCGGAGGTTCGGCGCCGCCTCCGGCATCAGCAGCCAGACATAGAGGCCAGCGGCATTCTCGGGCACGGTAATCGGCGGCGGAAGCGGGCTGTCATCCGGAACGCTGAAGGGCGTGCCATCCGGCAGGACGCCGGCCGCCTGCCGCAGGCCGAACTTGTTTTGCTGCGCGACATCGCGATCGATTTCGAGGTCGCTGAAGCCCCACGGGTAGGAGGTTATGCGTTCGACCCGTTTCTGGACGAAATGTTCCTGGTAGCGGTCGGCCTGCTGCAAATGTTGCGGCCGGAGAAACAAACCCTCGGACCAGATGACTTTGCTATACCAGGACATTTCAGCGTCTGCTTTCTGCGCTTTGCTGCCAACCTGCTCCGGAAGAAATTGCCATTCGCTTCAGGATCGAAGGGACTCCCATTTCCCGTATTGGCATTGCCGCCACCAGACCGTTGGCCGTCCCTGCCGCCGCGCCACCGGCTTTATCGTACTCATAACAACAGGTCCGATCAAAGCGAAATCGTCGCCGGCGCGGTCCGGACCATCCTATCCGGTGCCCGGATTCATAATGTCGCGGAGCAGCTCGCGGAAATCGGCCCCGGCAAATCGCCGCGCCTTCTCCAGCAAGAACGGTATCGGACTGGATGGCTCGTTGCGGCGGAAATATGTTTCGACGTCCGCCATTGCACCCAGCGCCTGTTGCCGGGTCAGGACTTCCACCGGCTTCGCTTCACCCGAACCGCCGGCCGCGGCAGGCGTCTCGCTCTTCTTTCCCGACAGAGCCTTGAGTTGTTCGAAAGTCAACGTCATCGGCCAGTCGCCGGCGATCTTGATGGCCGTCTTCGCGGCGATTGCAGGCGACAGGATTTCCATCGCCTCGACAAAAGATCGGCCGTTGAGTTGTTGGGCGAGCCTGACCAGCAGCAAGGCGGGATTCGACGGCTCAAGGGCCGCGTAATAGGCCTCAACAGCCCGCAAGGCTGCGGCCGCCTCGGCTGCCGACGCCAGAGACTGACCGCTCTGTGTGACAGCGGCGCCATCGCCGCCGGTCTCGCCCTGCGCCGGTTTTTCCGTATCCGCCGCAGCCGCCACGGCCTTGGGCTCGCGTTCCCCGACAATCTGTCCCAGGAACTCGGCAATGCCTGCAACCACGGCCTCGAGCTTGTCCATTGAAGGCGCGTTTTCCGCTCCGATTTTCGAAACAAACGCCGTACGGATGTCTTTCAGGGCGGCAGCGGTCCGGCCAACCAGCTCCCAGACGGATTTGGTTACTTCGAAATTGTCCTTCAGCAAGGCATCGCGCGCCGCCGCCAGGTCGAGCGGTATTTCATCGCCCGCGGGCCTTATTTGCTTGTTGGCAAGCAAGACAACCCGGTAGCTGATCGGCCCGAGCCGCCGGTCGGTCACGAGGGCCGCCGCCTGCAAGGGCAGGACGACGGTCGGCAAATCGTCGAGACCGCTCAGAACGGCGGCACGCAGCGCATGGCCGTCCTCATTGCCAAGCGGATGAAAGTGATCCCAGCGCTCACCCACGAGCGTGGCCGCGGCAATCACCGCATCGGCAAAGCCCTCGATATTGTTCGAAAGAATCTCGTATTTGGCGGCTAGAACGAGAAGCCTCACATCCATGAACTGGCCGAAATAGGTTTGCATCTTCGCCAGCGACGGCTTGGCATCGAGCTGCGCTTTGTCGAATTCCCTGAATGTGCCCGGAAGCCGCGCGTCCGCGGCGGCGGCAAAATTCAAATAGTCCAGCGACTCTTCGGGATTGGGGCCACAGGGCTCGGCGCCGGATAGCGGATTGCGTACCGTTTCAACAAACGTCATTACCGGTCCGCTTCGCTCCGTCCCCAGCCGATCAGCCAAAACCGCGCCGCGCGCGCACTTTTATTCAACAATCCGCCGCGTCTCGACACGCCGGTTGACAGGATCGTAAGGATCGTCCGAAACCGGGTTGCTTTCCCCGTAACCCTTGGCTGTCAGGCGGGACAGGTCGACGCCCTCGCGACGGAGAAACAGCAGGACCGACTGAGCCCGGCGTTCCGACAGACCCATGTTGTAATTGTCGGTACCGGAAGCATCCGCATGGCCTTCGACGGCGAACTTCATGTCCGCCAGCGCCGCGCTTTTCATGGCCTCAGCGGCCACGGAAAGCTGCGCCTGCGAGTCGTCCGTCAATTGTGCCGAGTCCATTTCGAAAGTGACATTGAGGTTGAAGCCGCTGTCCGGCTTCGACTCGGC
>JANMQB010000424.1:0-14012 GCA_031370155.1 Hyphomicrobiales bacterium
GCCGATGAAGCCCGCCACGAAGAGATTGTCCGGGCGGTCGTAGAGCTCGAGCGGCGTGCCCACCTGCTCGACCGCGCCGGCATTCATGACGACGATGCGGTCGGCCATGGTCATGGCCTCGACCTGGTCGTGGGTGACATAAACGGTGGTGGTCTTGAGGCGCTGGTGCAGTTCCTTGATCTCGGCCCGCATCTGGACCCTGAGCTTGGCGTCGAGATTGGAGAGCGGCTCGTCGAACAGGAACACCTTGGGATCGCGCACGATGGCCCGGCCCATGGCGACGCGCTGGCGCTGGCCGCCGGAAAGCTGGCGCGGATAGCGGCCGAGATAGGGCACCAGATCGAGGATTTCGGCGGCGCGGCGGACCCGCGTTTCGATCTCGGACTTCGGCGCATGGCGGAGCTTCAAGGCGAAGCCCATGTTCTCGGCCACCGTCTTGTGCGGATAGAGGGCATAGGTCTGGAACACCATGGCGATGTCGCGGTCCTTGGGCGGCAGGTCGTTGACCACCCGCTCGCCGATCCGGATCGTGCCCGCGGTGATCGGCTCAAGCCCGGCGATCATGCGCAGCAGCGTCGATTTTCCGCAGCCCGACGGCCCCACCAGAATTACGAACTCGCCGTCGGCGATGCCGATCGACACGCCATGGATCACTTCCTGGGCGCCGTAAGACTTGCGCACATCGACGACGTCTACCGAAGCCATGTCGTATTCCCTTCCAAACCCGCACTTGCCGAAAGGCTATTGCATCGCCGCGCCCCGGTCGAGGGGGTTCACGGCCGCGGCGTAACCCTCCCCTTGCGGAGCGGGCGGCGGCGTTCCACAGTGGCAACGGTGCCGCAACTCCATGACCTCCCGCCCCGCGACCGCCCATAAACGCCGACGGCTTGGAGACATCGTCCAGACGCCGTGGCACCAGCTCGTCAATCCCTTGGCGCCCACCCGGCTCATTTCCGACGACGAAGTCGAGAGCCTGCACCTGGCCGCACTCGAAATCCTCGAACGCATCGGCGTGCGCTGCCAGGTGAAGGAGGCGCGCGACATCTTCGCCCGCGCCGGGGCACTCATCGACGAGGCGGACGGGCGGGTGCGGGTGGGCCGCGAGATTGTCGAGGCAGCACTTGCGACGGCGCCATCCGAGCTTACGCTGACGCCGCGCAACGCGGCGCGGGCGGTGAAGCTCGGCGGCAATAACATGACGACTGCCGCGGTGCTCGGCCCGCCCAACTGCAGCGATCTCATGCGCGGGCGGCGCTCGGGCAGGCTGGCCGATCTCGGCGAACTCCTGAAGCTCACGCAATTCTTCAACGCCGTGCAAATGAACGGCTGGCCGGTCGAGCCGCTCGATGTCGAGGTGAAATTCCGCCATCTCGACTCGGCATTCGCCATGCTGACGCTGACCGACAAGGTGCCTTATGTCTTCTGTCAGAGCCGCCAGCGCATCAGGGACGTGCTGGACATGTGCGCCATCGCCCGCGGCGAGACGCTCGCGCAATTCGCGCAGCGTCCCGGCGTGTTCTCGATCATCAACACCAACACGCCGCTGCAATATGACGTGCCAATGACGGTGGGGGTCATGGACATGGCGCGCCATGGCCAGCCGACGCTGCTCACCCCCTTCGTGATGGCGGGGGCTTCGACGCCAGCGACCATCGCCGGTGCCATGGCGCTCAATACGGCGGAGGTGCTATTCGGCGTGACGCTGGCCCAGCTCGTGCGGCCCGGAGCACCGGTGCTTTATGGCTGTGCCGCCATGAATGCCGACATGAAGACGGGGGCGCCGGCTTACGGCCTTGCCGACATGCACCGCTGCACCCTGATCGGCGGGCAGTTGGCGCGGCGATACAATCTGCCGATGCGCTCTTCGAATTTCAGCGCCGCTAATACCGCCGATTTCGCCTCTGGCTATGAATCGGCCAACAGCGTCATGGCGGCAATGAATGCCGGCGCCCACCTCATCATGCATGCGGCGGGTTGGGTCGAGGGAGGCTTGTGCACGTCTTATGAGAAATTCGTGCTCGACGTCGAGATCGTCCAAACCCTGTCGCAAATTCTTGAGCCGGTGCGGATCGATGCCGATACGCTGGCCATCGAGGAGATCGAAATGGTGGGACCCGGCGGCCATTTTTTCGGAACCGAGCGCACCATCGCCACTTACGAGACCGCCTTCTACCGGCCCCTCATCTCGCAGACGCAGAATTACGGCGCCTGGATGGAGGGTGGCGGCAAGACTGCCACCGAACGCGCCACCGCGATCTGGCAGGAGGCGCTGAAAACCTACGTGGAACCGGCCATCGATCCCGGCATCCGCGAGGCGCTTGCCGGTTTCGTGGCCAGGCGCAGAGAAGAAGGCGGCGCGCCTATCGAGTGAGAAGAAAATGTCAAATCCGTTTCCCGCCCTGTTCACGCCGCTGACGCTCCGCCACAAGACACTGCGCAACCGCATCGTGTTCGGGGCGCATACGGCGAATATGTCGGAGATGGGCCTGCCGGGCGAGCGCCACCGCGCCTATTACGAGGAGCGGGCGCGGGGCGGGGCGGCGATGATCGTGGTCGAACCGGTGCCGGTGCATCGCACCGCGGTTCTGACGCGCGGTAATTTCCGCCATTCGACCGACGAGATCATTCCGCATTTCCGGAAAGTTACCGACGCGGTGCATGAGCATGGCGCCGTCATCTGCCACCAGCTCTATCACGTCGGCCAGCACGGCGACTTCGACAATAGCTACGAGCCCAACTGGTCGCCCTCGGGCCTGCCGTCCTTCCACGATTCCGACGGCAGCCACGCCATGACGGAAAGCGAGATCGAGGAGGTGATCGAAAGCTTCGTGCAGGCGGCGCGGCGGGCGAAACAATCGGGCTTCGACGGCATCGAGCTTTTCGCCGCCTATAATGCCATCATCGACCAGTTCTGGCTGCCCTTCAACAACAGGCGCGGCGACAAATGGGGCGGCGCCTTCGAAAACCGCATGCGCTTCTCGCGCAGCATCATGGAGCGCATCCGCAAGATGGCGGGCGAGGACTTCATCATCGGTCTGGCCGTCAACATGGATCCGGGCGTGAAAGTCTCGCAATCCATCGAACAGTTGCAGGAGATCGTCGCCTGGCACGATGAACGTCAACTGATGGATTACGTGACCTGCGGCACTGGAAGCTATTTCACCTTTGGCGGCATCATTCCCAATGTCTTCTTCGCCGACAAGCTGGGCGCGCCATTCGCCGAAGCCCTCAGCCAAGTGGTGAAGCACGCGAAGGTACAATGCGAGAGCCATATCCGCACGCCGGAGAACGCCAATCAGGTGGTGGCTTCGGGCCAGGCGGACATGGTGTCGATCGTGCGCGGCCAGATCGCCGATCCGCATCTCGCCAATAAGGCGCGCGAAGGACGGGCCGAAGATGTCCGCCCCTGCCTCTCCTGCAACCAGATGTGCTGGGGCAGGCGCTACCGCGATTACTGGATATCGTGTCTCATCAATCCCAGTGCCGGGCGCGAATTCGAATGGGGCGGCGACCGCTTCACGCCGGCGGCGAAGCCGAAAAAAGTTCTGGTCATCGGCGGCGGTGTCGCGGGTCTCGAAGCGGCGCGCGTTGCCGCGGAGCGTGGGCACCGGGTAACGCTCGCCGAGGCATCGGACAAGATCGGCGGCCAGTTCCGGCTGGCGGGCCTGCAGCCGCGACGCCAGCAGATCGTCGACTATCTCGACTGGTTCGAGCGCCAGCTCACGAAACTGCAGGTCAAGGTGCTGCTCAACACGCCGATGGATGCCGATGAGGCGAAGGCCTTCGGCGCCGACGAGATCGTCATCGCCACGGGCTCGCAACCCGACGGAAAGGGTTTCCAGCGCGCCGTGCCGGAACTCGATTCACTGCCCGGCATCGAGCGCGGCAATGTCTGGCCGGCGGAAGACGTGATGAGCCGGGCGGCACGGCTGGGCAAGCGGGTGATCGTTCTCGACGAAACGGCGAACTGGAAAGGCGGCGGCACGGCCTTGTATCTCGCCGAAGCCGGTCACGACGTGACCGTGGTGACGGCGGCGGCGAGCGTCATGGCGGAAATGGCACGAACCAACGCCGATCAGCAATTGCGCCAGCGCCTCCGCGAACTTGGCGCGCGCCTAATTCCCGAGGCGGCGATGCTGGAATGGCATGGCGATGGCGCCACGGTCCAGGTGTTCGGCGGTAAGCCGGAACGGATCGCCGCCCACTCACTGGTGCTCGCCACGACCAATGTGCCCGAGCGCGCCTTGGCGGATGAACTGGGCGCTCCCGCCATCGGCGATGCCACGGCGGCGCGCAATGCGGCCATGGCAATCTACGAGGGCCGCAAGCTGGCGATGAAGATTTGAGGGGCCCCGGAAGATGAGCGTTTCCCGGGGCCCCAATAGCACTATCGTGTTGGGCCCTATGCCGGCTCGATGGCCAGCGTCTCACCGAAAAGATAAAGCGTCGGGTGGATCTGGAAGCCCTTCACGCGCTTGTCGTAGGCGGCATAGACCGAACGCCACAGGGGCTGGGCGATCGGCCCATCCTGCTGCATGATCGTCTCGAGCTTGCCGAGGATTTCCGAGCGGGCCTTGATATCGATGGTGCCTTCGGCCTTGGTCAACAGCTCGTCGAACTCCTTGTTGGAATAGGCGCTTTCGTTCCACGGCACGCCCGAGCGGTACGCGAGGCCGAGAACCATGACGCCCAGCGGGCGGTGCGTCCATACGGTGAAACCGAAGGGCACACTGGCCCAGACTTGCCAGAACTTGTTGGATGGCAGCACGTTGATCTTGGCGCGGATACCAGCTTCCTTCCACTGCTCGACCATGGCTTCAACCGCAGTCTGCTCCCACGACGGATCGGGCTTGCAGTTGATTTCGATGTCGATACCATCCTTGAAGCCTGCGTCGGCCAGAACTTTCTTGGCGCCTTCCACATCGCGCTTGAACGGCTCTAGCTTGAAGTAATCGGGATGCACCGAGGCAACATGGTGATGTTCCGCCGCCGTGCCCACGCCCTTGTGGGCGATCTGCAGCGTCTTGTCCGAATCGGTCGCCATGCGGACGGCCTTGCGCACCGCCGGGTTGTCGAAGGGCTTCGAGTCGCTGCGCATGCGGGCAACGGCCGTCTGCGCGGTCACGATTTGTTGGATATTCACATGCTCCATGGCCTTGTAGAGTTCGATCTGCTCGATGTTGCCCTCGTAGATGCCGTCGACCTGTTTTGAAGCCAGCGCCGCGGCAACGGCCGACTGGTTGTCGCCGAGATCGATGAAGTGGATTTCATCGACATAGCCCGGCTTGTCCTTGATGCGCTTCAATACCGCCTTGCGGCCGACTTCGATCTCGGTGATTTCGAAAGATCCGGTGCCGTTCGAGCCGACGCCCCAGACGCCTTTCTCGCCCGGATCGAGCATCAGGAAGGGGTAATGGAAGAGATGTTCGGGGACCGCGACCTGGGCTTGCGCAAGATTGAGCACCAGGGTCTTGGCATCCTTCACCTCGATGGCGTTGCCGTCCCAAAGCTCGGTGGTCATCACCGCATTGCCCTTGTCGTCCTTGGTGCCAGTGTCGACGTCCTTGAGCATGTAGCCCTTCATCAGGCCGATGACCGAGGAACCGACCTTCGGATCGAGGCAGTGCCTGATGTTCCATGCGGCATGCTCGGCGGTGAAGGCGCCGCCCCGGCCCTTTTGCCAGGTTTCGTCAGCCATGGTGAAGGTCCAGGTCTTGAGATCCTCCGAGGCTTCCCACCTGGCTGCGAGATGCGGGCGGGTCACGTTGTCGGTGCCGGTGCGGGTTAGATAGCCGCAAACCTGGCGCACGACGTTCGAGTCATAGACCCAGGAGAAAGTGTGCGGGTTGTCGAGCTTCGGCACGCGCTGGGCGATCTTGATGATGCCGCCCATCGGCATGTCTTGGGCGCGGGCGGCGGGGACGAAATTCTCGCCGGTGATCTTGCCGGCCCACATATAGGCGGTGGGGACGGCCATGCCGAGCAATGCGGCGTAGCGCACGAATTCGCGGCGGTCCATGACCTTGTCGGCGAGTTGCTGCTTAAGCTTGCCGATCAGTAAGTGTTCCTTGTCGGACATTGCAATCATTCCTCCCTGGATTTTTTCAAGTCGCGGCTGCCGGACAGCAGCGCCTCGCGGCCTGGCATGGCGCCCGGACCCGCGAGCTTCGGTCAGCCTATCACTCGTGGCGCGCGCCGCAACAGGAAATGATGTCGCCGTAGGGGTGAAAAGAAATCAACCCGGCTTGCGGGGGAGGCGGGCCGCCCTATGCTGAACCATGCTCAGAGCCCCGATCCTGGCCGCTTGTCTGATCGGCTTTGCCCTGCCCACCCGCGCGGAGCCGGTGGTGGCCGACCTGGAACTGGTGCTCGCGGTTGACGCATCGGGAAGCGTCGACGACCAAGAATTCGCCCTGCAGATGCGCGGCATTGCGGCGGGGTTCCGCGATCCCAAGGTGCGCGAGGCGATTCGCTCGGGGCCCCATGGGCGGATCGCCGTCACTCTGATCGTCTGGGCCGACCACCAGGTGCCCAAGGATACGAGCGGCTGGTTCCTGCTCGCCGGCGATGCCGACGCCGAGGCCTTCGCCCGGCTGGCCGAGGGCTTCCCGCGCCGCCAGAACGGCGCCACCGGCATCGGCGAGGGGGTGGCGGCCGCGGTCCGGGCCATCGAGACGAACGGCATTGCGGGCGCCCGCAAGACCATCGACGTTTCCGGCGACGGGCAGGAGACGCCGCCGCGCGAATTCGTCGTGCTGATGCCGCAGGCCCGGGTCATGGCGCTCTCCAGCGGCATCACCGTCAACGGGCTGGCCATCGTCAACGAGGACCCGGCGCTGCTCGACTATTACCGGAACAAGGTTCGGTCGGGCCCCGACAGTTTCGTCATGGAAGTCACGGATTACGCCGGTTTCGCCCCGGCCATGCGGCGCAAACTTATCCGCGAGATCGAATACCGGCCAAAGGTGTCGAAGAATTAGGCCTTGCTCTTGCTGGGCTTCGGAGCGCGCGGTTTCGGCGCCGGCTTGCGCCCGGTGGCGATCACCGGTTCCATCTTCCTCAGTTCGGCGGCCGGCAAGTGGCACATGATCTTGTGGCCGGGGGTAAGCTCCTGGACCGGCGGCAATTCGGTCTCGCAGATCGGGCCGATCTTGCGCGGGCAACGGGTCTGGAAGGGGCAGCCGGGGGGCGGGTTCATCGGCGAGGGCAGTTCGCCCTTGAGCACGATGTGCTTCTTCTTGACCGAGGTATCGGCGATCGGCACGGCCGAGAGCAGCGCCTCGGTATAGGGGTGATAGGGGGGCGCGAAGACCTGGTCGGTGGTGCCCTGCTCCATGATGCGACCCAGATACATGACGACGATGCGGTCGGCGAGATAGCGCACCACCGAGAGATCGTGACTGATGAATACCATGGTGGTGCGCTTCTGGCGCTGGATGTCGGTCAAAAGCCCGGTGACGGCGGCCTGCACCGAGACGTCGAGGGCCGAGACCGGCTCGTCGGCCACCACCACCGAGGCGTTGCCGCCGAAGGCCCGGGCGATGCCGATCCGCTGCTTCTGGCCGCCGGAGAGCTGCCGGGGCTTACGCTCGGCGAATTCGCGCGGCAGCTTGACCATATCGAGCAGTTCATAGGTCTTGCGCTCGATCTCCTGGCGGGTCCTGGCGATGCCGAATTTCTTCAGTACACGGCCGATCTGGGCGCCCACCGTGTGGCTGGGATTGAGCGTCTCGAAGGGATTCTGGAAGACGATCTGCAGGCTGGAAATCAAGCCTTGCGGACGCTGGCGCACCGGCAGGCGGCCGACGTCGACGCCGTTCACCAGAACCTCGCCGCCGGTTGCCGCCTCAAGCCCCATCAGCACCTTGGCGAAGGTGGATTTGCCGCAACCGGATTCGCCGACGATCGCCACGGTTTCGCCTTCGCGGGCCTCGAAGTCGATCTTCTCGTTGGCCTTGACATGGCGGATGCCGGTGCCGGAGAAGAATGCCGCGATGGAATTGTCGCGGATCTCGTAATATTTCTGCATGTCGCGCACCTGCAGCACCGGCTTGCCGGGCAGCATGGGTTCGCTCTGGATGCCTTTCGGCTGGTGCCTGGCCCAGTCGATTTCGCCGTAGCGGACGCAGCGCACCTCATGGCCCCTGTCGCCCTTCACCTCCTGCATGTGCTGGACGGCATCGCAGGTTCCCGGCCTGAAGAAATCGCAGCGCGGACCGAAGGTGCAGCCCGTGGGCCGGTCGCGCGGCAGGGGCAGTTGGCCGCGGATCGGCACCAGGGGATGGGCGTAACGGTCGGTGCCGGGCAGCGGGATCGAAGCGAAGAGGCCCCGCGTATAGGGATGGCGCATGGCGTCGAAGACCTGGCCGACCGTACCCAGCTCCACCGACTGCCCGGAATACATGACGCAAATGCGGTCGCAGGTTTCGAGAATGAGGCCGAGATTGTGCGAAATATAGATCATCGAAGTGCCGAAGCGCTTCGAGATGTCCTTGATCAGTTCGACCACGCCCGCCTCGACGGTGACATCGAGGGCGGTGGTGGGTTCGTCGAGGAGCAGAAGCTTGGGATTGGAGAGCAGCGCCATGGCGATCACCACGCGCTGCTGCTGGCCGCCGGAAAGCTGGTGCGGATAGGAGTTGAGGATGCGCTGCGGATCGGGCAGGCGCACCGCGTCGAGTAGCTCGATCGCCCGCTTCTCCGCCGCCCGCTCATCGATGCCTTCGTGCACCATCGGCACTTCGATCAACTGGCCGCGCACAAGCATCGAAGGATTGAGCGAGGCCATGGGCTCCTGATAGACCATGGCGATCTGCGAGCCGCGGATCGAACGCAGTTCCTCCTCGCCCATGGCGCGCAGGTCGCGGCCCATGAAACGGATCTCGCCGCCGGTGATGGCGCCGTTCTTGCCCATGTACTGCATGATGGCGAGCGCCACGGTGGACTTGCCGCAGCCCGACTCGCCGACGATGCCGACCGCCTCGCCGGGTTTGACCGTCAGGTTGAAGTCATAGACGGCGGGCACTTCGCCGGCGCGCGTGTAATAGGAGATCGACAAGTCCTTGATTTCGAGGACCGGAGTTGTCATCTCAATCCCTCAGCGAAATTTCGCGCAGGCCGTCGGCCAGCAAATTGAGGCCGAGCACCAGCGAGGAAATGGCCAGCGCCGGCCAGATCATGGCATTGGCCGCCATGGAACCGAAGCCGCGCACTTCCGAAATCATCTTGCCCCAGTCGGGATCGGGCGGCGGCAGGCCGAGACCCAGGAAGCCCAGGGCGGCGATGGCAATCGTGACATAGCCAAGCCGTAGGCAGGAATCGACGATGAGCGGCCCCCGGGCATTGGGCAGAAGCTCGACGATCATGATGTAGAGGGGGCTCTCGCCGCGCACCTCGGCGGCGGCCACATAGTCGCGGGTCTTGAGATCGAGGACTAGCCCACGGACGATGCGCGCCACTTGTGGAGCGGTTGCGAACATCACCGCCAGCACGATGGTCAAGCCCTTCACCCAGGTGGTGCTCACCCCTTCCGCTGACAGCCATTGGCCGAGAGACGACTCGGGCCCGAGCTGGGAGAGGATCACGATGTAGAGAACCATTTGCGGAAAGGCCAAGAACACATTGCCGATGAAGGAAAGGATTTCGTCCCACCAGCCGCCCCGGTAGCCCGCCGCCACGCCCATCATCATGCCCACCGCATAGGCAATGACGGTGGCAAAGCCCGACCAGAACAGAACCAGGCGCGAGCCGTAGAACAGCCGCGAGAGAATGTCGCGGCCCTTGTCGTCGGTGCCGAGCCAATAGGTGCCGCCGTCGGGTGCGGGCGAGAGCGCAGGCTTCAATAGATCGGGCGCGGATTGGGCGAGCGGATCGCGGATGGGCAGGAAATCGGCGAAGATGGCGATCGACACCCAAAATAGCACTAGCACCACACCGAGCATGCCGATGCGCGATTCGCGCAGGAGCCCCACGGATTTGAGAAGCTTCGAGAGCCTGCCGGGACGCGGCGCTGCGGCTGCGATATCGCTCATGGGCCGGGCCTCATGCAAAACGGATGCGCGGGTTGAGATAGGTGTAGCCGATGTCGGAGATGAATTGCGAGAGAACCGCGACGACCACCGCGATCATGGCGCCGGCCAGGATCAGATAGACATCGCCGAACATGGCCGCGTCGTAGAGCGCCTTGCCGTAGCCGTCATAGGCGAAGAAGACTTCCGTCACCACCACGCCTGAAAGCAGATAATTGAGCTGCAGGATCATCACCGTGAAGGGGGCGATGAGCGCGTTGCGGAGCGCATGCTTCATCACCACGCGGCTATAGGGAAGACCTTTCAAAATGGCGGTGCGGACATATTGCGAGGCCATGACTTCGGCCATCGAGGCCCTGGTCATGCGCGTGTAATAGCCGAAATTGTAGATGACCAGGGCGGCGACCGGCAGGATCAGCTCGATCCAGGAAAAGCCGTTGGAGAAGGACGAGGATCCGGGGAGCCATTTGAGCCAGTAGACGAAGATGGCGACGAGGAAGGTGGCGGAGGCGAATTCGGGTATCGAGGTGGTGAGCACCGAAATGACGGTAATGGTGCGGTCGCGCAGGCTTGCCTCGGCGATGCCGGAGAGCACGCCCAGCACCAGCGAGATCGCCACGGTGATGACGAAGACGCAGGCGCCGAGAATCGCCGTATTGGCAAGCCGCGGCAGCAGGAAATCGAAAACCGGGGCGCTGAACTGGGCCGATTGCTTCCAATCGCCAGCGAGGAAACCGGAGAGCCAGCTCAAATAGCGCACGACCAGCGAGCGGTTGTAGCCATTGTCCTCGAGCCAGGCGAGGCGGCCCTCCATGGTGGAGTACTGGCCGAGCACGCGCATCGCCAGATTAAGCTTGTCGCCCTCGAAAAACACGAAGAGCATGACCGAGATCACGAACATGATCAGGATCATCGATGCGAGCCTGCGTGCGGCGAGTACGAGCATGCCCCTTCCTTGCGGCCTCTGCCGGGCCCTGGCCGATCATAGGGTGAGGCGCGCGCCAGGCGCAAGACATGGAATTGGCCGCCGAGGGGCAAATTCCGCAAGCGAGGGCGGCAGATTTTCTCACCTCAGCGGCGCCGGCCCAGGAGATTGTCGGCGGAGAAGGCTTCGGCCAACTGGGCTTCGGTCATCAGGCCTTCGGCTAGCGCCACGTCGCGGATGCTGCGGCGGCTGGCCATCGCCAGCTTGGCGACCCGGCTCGCCTCGGCATAGCCGATGTAGGGGTTGAGGGCCGTCACGGTGACGAGCGAGCCTTCCAAGAGTTCGCGGCAGCGTTCGCGGTCGGCCTCGATGCCGAGCACGCATTTCTCCCGCAGCACCTTCATGCCGCGCATCAGCATGCGCATGGACTGGAGGATGTTGAGCACGATGACCGGTTCCATGGCATTGAGCTGGAGCTGGCCCGCCTCAGCGGCGATCGTCACGGTCAAATCGTTGCCGATCACCTGGTAGGCGATCTGGTTGACCATTTCCGGGATTACAGGATTGACCTTGCCCGGCATGATCGAGGAACCGGCCTGGACGGCGGGCAGGCGGATTTCGCCGAGCCCGGCGCGCGGGCCGCTGTTGAGAAGCCGCAGATCGTTGCAGATTTTCGAGAGCTTGACGGCGATGCGTTTCAGCACGCCGGAGAAGGTGACGAAGGCGCCCATGTCGGAGGTGGCCTCGATCAAATCGCCGGCGGGAACAAGTGGCACACCCGAAACCTCCGAGAGATGGCGGATGGCGGCGGCGGAATAATTCTCCGGCGTGTTGATGCCGGTGCCGATGGCGGTGCCGCCCAAATTGACCTCGCGCAGCAGATTGGCGAATTCCCGCAGCCGGTCGATATCCTCGCCGACGGTGACGGCAAAGGCGCGGAATTCGGAACCGAGCCGCATGGGCACCGCATCCATCAGCTGGGTGCGGCCCACCTTGATGACATCGTCGAATTCGACGGCCTTCTGCAGAAAGGCCGCCTTGAGGGCCTGCTGGCTTTCGATCAGCTCCGGGCAATCGCGCAGCATGGTGAGGCGCACGGCCGTCGGATAGACGTCATTGGTCGATTGCGACAGGTTGACATGGTCGTTGGGATTGATCACCGAATAGTCGCCGCGCGGTTTCCCCATGAGCTTCAGCGCCATGTTGGCGATGACTTCGTTGGCGTTCATGTTGGTGGAGGTGCCGGCGCCGCCCTGCAGCATGTCGACGACGAAATGCTCGTGACCGTCGCCGGCGATTATGAGATCGCAGGCCGAGATTATGGCGGCGGCGACCTCGGGTTTCAAGGCGCCGAGATCGCGGTTGGTCATGGCGGCGGCCCTCTTGACCATGGCCAGCGACTGAACCAGTTCCGGAAAGTGACTGACCGAAATGCCGGTGATGGGGAAATTCGTGACCGCGCGGGCCGTGTGGACACCGTAATCGGCATTGGCCGGAATTTCGACTTCGCCGATCGAATCCTTTTCAATGCGTATTGCAGTCATGGGGTTCCTCCCAGGCGGGCCGTTGACCGGCGCGCCGTTTGGAGGGAGACTAGCGCGCTTTCCGGCAAAGTGGAATCACTTCGCCGAAAAGAAATCGCGCCAGATTATTTGCTTGGAGCATGTTCTTATCGCCAAAGTGCGTGCACTTTGGCGGAACATGCTCTACGTGCAAACCGCGAAGACCAACAAGAGGCATCTGTGACGATCGAGATCAGGCCCGACGGACGCCAGTCGGAAACGGCGCTGATGGTGCAGAGGGGGGTGTGCCGCCTGCTGCGCCAGGCGGGATTTGCGACGCTGACCGAATTCACGCGGGCCACCGGGCGCCGCGCCGATGTGATGGCTTTGGGCGATTCGGGGGCGATCTGGATCGTCGAGGTCAAGTCCTCGCTTGCGGATTTCCGCAGCGATGCGAAATGGCCGGACTATCGCGACTATTGCGACCGGCTGTTCTTCGCCATTCCGCAGAGCATGGAGCAGGAGACGATCCCGGCCGAGACCGGCCTCATCGTTGCCGACGGTTGGGGCGCCGACATTCTGCGCCATCCGGAAGAAACCCTGCTGCATGCTTCACGCCGCAAGGCACTGACCCTTGCCTTCGCCCGGGCGGCGGCCCTCAGACTGCACGGGCTCTACGATCCGGGGCCTATTTAGGGGCGCGCTTGGCGAGAATGCGCTGCAGGGTGCGGCGGTGCATGTTGAGGCGGCGCGCCGTCTCCGAAACATTGCGGTTGCACAGCTCATAGACGCGCTGGATATGCTCCCAGCGTACCCGGTCGGCCGACATGGGATTGTCGGGAAGGGTGGCGCGGTTGTCCTTGTCGCCCACCAGCGCGCCATAGACGGCGTCGGCATCGGCGGGCTTGGCGAGATAATCGATGGCGCCGAGTTTGACGGCGGTGACGGCGGTGGCGATGTTGCCGTAGCCGGTGAGCACCACGGCACGGGCGTCGGGCCGGGCCTGGTGAAGGGCCTCGATCACATCGAGGCCGTTGCCGTCGCCGAGCCGGAGATCGACTACGGCAAATCCGGGGGCACCCTTCTTCACCTGCGCAACACCCTCGGCCACCGATTCCGCCATGCGCACCTCGAAGCCGCGCGCCTCCATGGCCCGGGCAAGCCGGGTCAGGAACGGCTTGTCGTCATCGACGAGCAGCAAGGTCTTGTCGGTGGGAAGCTTGATTTCGGTCATGCAGCGAAGGCCAATCCGGCTGTCGGTCGTTCCGGCCTATGTCTCTAGCCGCGCTTCGGACGCTGTCAATGACAAGATTTTCGAGACTAGCCCTTGCCGACATCGACGGCGGCGCGCGGCCACACCACCTGGACCACCGCCCCGTGGCCGGGCGGCGGCCGGTTGGCGAGCGAGACGCCGGCGCCGGAACGCTCAAGCAGGGTCTTGGCGATGAAAAACCCGAGGCCGAGGCCCGAGTGCCCGTCCTCGCCTTCATCCTCAAAGCGCCGCGACGTCACGTAGGGCTCGCCGATGCTGTCCATCAGCTCGGGCGGGAATCCCGG
>JANMQB010000435.1:0-6573 GCA_031370155.1 Hyphomicrobiales bacterium
GATGGTGCGGTGCTGCTGCGAAGACGTCCCGCCAGGGGCCTGCTCGGCGGCATGATGGAAGTGCCGTCAACCGAGTGGAGGGATTCGAAGGGAAAATACTCTGACCCTCCCATTGCCTCTGAATGGAGAAAACTCAAAGGCAAGGTCGAGCACACATTCACGCATTTTCATCTCGAGCTCTCGGTGCTGAAATCCGAGGGCGACGGAACCGGCGAACTGCCGATGGACGGCAACTACCGCTGGGTGCCGCGCCGGGACCTCGCCGCCGAGGCGCTTCCCACCTTGATGCGCAAGGTGGTGGCCCACGTCGGAGTTACGCTCCCGGATCGAGAAAGAACGGCGTGCCTTCATAGGCCTGTTCACCGCGGCCGATCCGCTCGATGGCGCTGAGCATGCGGCCCTCCCGGCCGAGCAGGCGGTCGGCATGGGAGACGATGAGCCGGTTCGGCGTCGCCGAGGGCGAAGCCTCGCGCAGTCCCCACGCAAGTTCTTCTTCATCCGCCCTGGGCCTGAGCAGGCACATGGCGGTGAAAGCCGCCGCCGTCGAGCGGCTGATGCCGGCCCAGCAGTGGATCAGCATGGGCTGGCCACGGTCCCAGCTCTTGAGAAAGCCGACGAGGCGTTCGGCATCGCTCAGACACGGCGCGGTGAAGCCGTCGGCCTCCTCGATGATGTCGTGACAGGTGAGCTTCAGATGGCGATCCCCTGCGATGCCGCCGAAACTCCGGTGCGGCGTCTCGGGGCCGAGCAGGCTCACCACATGGCCGACGCCGTGCGCGTCGACCAGCGGCTGAACCGAATTGAGCGGGCACACGATGATCATGGATTACAGCAGTTGCTTGAACTTCTTCTGATACTGCGCCGCCGCGTCGTTGGGCGCCAGCGGCTTCAAATGCAGGAACTTGCGCGAACCCTCGAGGTCGAGCCCGCGCGGCCTGCCGAAGAATTTCTCCGCCTCCGGCACGGCGAAGCCGGCAAGCTGGGTGGCTTCGAGATAAGCGGCCATCCGGTCGGCCTTCTTGATGGCGATTTCGAGGCCCTCCGGCGTCTTGGGTCTGAGGCCGAAGCGGATATGGATGGCCCCGAGCAACCGGCGCTCGAAGTCCTTGTAATCGACGCCGAGTGCCGCCTTGAACGGCGAGATCATGTCGCCGATCACATATTCCGGCGCATCGTGCAACAGCGCCATGAGCCGCGCATGCCGGTCGAGGCCGCGGTCGAGATGGCTGGCGATCTGCTCGACGAGCACGCAGTGCTGGGCGACCGAGAAGGCATGATCGCCGTTGGTCTGGCCGTTCCAGCGGGCGACGCGGGCGAGCCCGTGGGCGATATCCTCGATCTCGATATCGAGCGGCGAGGGGTCGAGCAGGTCGAGCCTGCGTCCCGAAAGCATGCGCTGCCAGGCGCGCGGCTCTTGCGATTTAACGGGCAAGGGACTTGACCGCATTGTGCCGGTGGCAATCGACGAGATGATCGTTGACGAGGCCGCAGGCCTGCATGAAGGCATAGACGATGGTCGGCCCGCAAAAGCCGAAGCCGCGTTTCTTCAGATCCTTGGAGATTTTCTCGGCGATGGGCGCCGCGGCCGGAAGCTGCTTGAGGCTGCGAAACCGGTTCTGCACCGGCTTGCCATCGACGAAATCCCACAAGTATGCGGAGAAATCGGGGATCGCCAGATAGGCCTTGGCATTGCCGGCACTGGCTTCGATCTTGGCCCGGTTGCGCACGATGCCGGCGTCCTGCATCAGCGAGGCCAGCTTGCGCTTGTCATAGCGCGCCAAGGCTTCCGGATCGAAACCATCGAAGGCGCGGCGGAAATTGTCGCGCTTTCTCAGGATGGTGATCCAAGAAAGCCCGGCCTGGAACCCGTCGAGCATGAGCTTCTCGAAAAGTGCCCGCGAATCATATTCGGGCACCCCCCATTCGTCGTCGTGATAGGCGACATAGAGGGGATCGCTGCCACACCAGCCGCAGCGGCGGACGCCGTCCTCGTGAACCACCGCTGTCATCTCAATCGCTTTGTCTCGCTCCAGGCACCTCATAGCGCGCCCAGCGCGGTTTTATGACGCGCGTCCCGACACCCGCGGTCAGCAGCGGCGCTTGTGCCTCGGCCAGCCGGTCGAGCCGCATGACGGCCAGCGCCATTTGGCCATGCGACGACAGCAGCGTGCCGACAATCTTGGCCCCGGAAACGATCTCGCTTCCCTTGGCCGGTGCCGGCCCGTCGAGACGCACCGGCAGGATGCGGCTTCGCGCTGTCGCCCGGTGCTCCATGCGCGAGACCACTTCCTGGCCCACATAGCAGCCCTTGTCGAAGCTCACCGCGCCGAGCTGATCGAGATTGGCCTCATGCGGGAAGAATTCGCCCGAGCCGAGATCGGCGTCGGTATCGGCGAGGCCAAGCTTGATGCGGGCCGCATCATAACCGGAGCCCTGAGATAGTGTGCCCTTAGGCGCCATCGTCCGCCAGCCAATGGACCCATCGCGCGGATCGGCATAGGAAAGGTCCGTCGCGGGCTTGACCGGCGAAACGCCAATCTCGCGATCGCTGACATCGGAGATCGTCACCTTGGCCCTGAGTTTATAGAATCCGAGCCGCTTAATGAGCTCCGCTTTCTGAGAGTTGGCGCAATCGATGAGGAATCCGTCGCCATCCCTGACAATGAAGAAATCGAACAGCATCTTGCCCTGCGGCGTCAGCAGCGCGGTGTAGGCGGCCTCACCCTGCTTCAATCTCTCAATATCGGCGGTCAGCAGATTGTGCAGGAAATGCTCGGCCTCCGGCCCGTCGATCCGCAGGACCGAACGCTCCGGCCTGAGACTCGGGGAAAATGACTGTTCTTGCATGGCTGTTGCTTCGCTCCCCATCCACATTTACGTATGCGGAGAGCCACAATCAAGGAACCTCCATGCCATTCACCGCCGATCTCATCCTGAAGGGCGGCACCGTCGTCAACCATGACGGCGTGGGCTCGCGCGACGTGGCGATCCGCGGCACCCGCATTGCCGGGATCGGCAGTTTCGCGGCCTCCCAGGCGGGCGAGGTGATCGACTGCCGCGGGCTTCACATATTGCCCGGCGTCATCGACACCCAGGTGCATCTGCGCGAGCCCGGCGCCGAACACAAGGAAGACCTCGCGACCGGCGGCCGCGCCGCCGTGATGGGCGGCGTCACCGCGGTCTTCGAGATGCCCAATACCAGGCCCCTGACGGTAACGGCCGAGGCGCTCGCCGACAAGCTGCGCCGCGCCACGAACCGCATGTATTGCGATTTCGCCTTCTTCATCGGCGGCACGCGGGAGAATGCGGCGCAACTTGGCGAGCTCGAGCGGCTGCCCGGCTGCGCCGGCATCAAGGTCTTCATGGGCTCATCGACCGGCGATCTCCTGGTCGAGGATGACGGCGGCGTGGCCTCGATCCTCGCCAACATTACGCGCCGCGCCGCCTTCCACAGCGAGGATGAATACCGGCTCCGCGCCAGAAAGAGCGAGCAGCGCGAAGGCGATCCCTCGAGCCATCCGGTCTGGCGCGATGCCGAGGCCGCGCGTCTCTCGACCGAGCGCCTGCTGCGGCTGGCGCGGAGTGCGGGAAAGCGCATCCATGTGCTGCATGTCTCGACCGCCGAGGAAATGCCGTTGCTCGCCGCCAACAAGGATATCGCCAGTGTCGAAGTGACACCGCAGCATCTGACGCTTTCGGCCGATGACTATGGGCGGCTCGGAACACTCCTGCAGATGAACCCGCCGGTCCGCGATGCCACCCATCGCGAAGCCCTGTGGCGGGCGCTGCAATCGGGCATCGTCGATGTGTTGGGCTCCGATCATGCGCCACACACGCTGGAGGAAAAGGCCAAGCCCTATCCCCATTCGCCCTCCGGCATGCCGGGCGTGCAGACCCTGGTGCCGGTCATGCTCGACTGGGTGGCGAAAGGCCGCCTCACCATCGAGCGCTTCGTCGATCTCACCTCGCATGGGCCGGCGCGCATTTTCGGCATCGCCGGCAAGGGCCGCATCGCCGCAGGCTATGACGCCGATTTGACCGTCGTCGATCTCGCCCGCCGCCGCGACATTGCCGACGACTGGATCGAAAGCCGTTGCCGGTGGACGCCCTATCGCGGCATGACGGTGACCGGCTGGCCCGCCGGCACCCTGGTGCGCGGCCGCCGCGTCATGTGGGAAGGCCAGATCATCGGCGAGGCCCAGGGCCGGCCCGTCCGCTTCACCGAAACCCTGTAAGAGAGCCAATCATGTCAGCCACTTTCCGCGCCATCCTGATCAGCAAGACCGACACCGGCCAGAAATTCGACTTCGTCAATCTGACCGAGGCCGATCTGATGCCGGGCGACGTCACCGTCGCGGTCAGCCATTCCTCGGTCAATTACAAGGACGGGCTGGCGGTGACCGGCAAGGGGCCGGTGATCCGCAAATTCCCGCTGATCCCCGGCATCGATTTCGCCGGCACGGTGACAAGCTCCTCGCATCCGAAATGGCAGGCGGGCGACCAGGTGGTGCTCAATGGCTGGGGGGTGGGCGAGCAGCACCATGGCGGCTTTGCCGAAGTGGCCCGTGTCTCCGGCGATTGGCTGGTGCCGGTGCCCGAAGGCTGGTCTTGCGCCTATGCCATGGCGGTGGGGGTCGCCGGCTACACCTCAATGCTGTGCGTCATGGCGCTGGAAGAGCAAGGGGTGAAGCCGGCAGACGGCGACATTTTGGTGACCGGTGCGGCGGGCGGTGTTGGAACCGTCGCCATCGCCATCCTTGCCAGGCTCGGCTACCGGGTGGTGGCCTCGACCGGACGCACATCCGAAGAGCCCTTCCTGAAGGGCTTGGGGGCCGCCGCGGTGATCGACCGCAATGAGTTCAGCGGGCCGGTGAAGCCTCTGGCCAAGTCGCGCTGGGCCGGCGCCATCGATACGGCGGGCTCGGTGACGCTCGCCCATGTCATCTCGCAGATGAATCCGGAAGCCACCGTGGTGGCCTGTGGCCTCGCCCAGGGCATGGATCTGCCCACCTCCGTTGCCCCCTTCATCCTGCGCGGCGTCAGACTCATCGGCATCAATTCGGTGACGATACCTATCCCGCGCCGCCTGGAGGCCTGGCGGCGCATCGCCCGCGATCTCGATCGCGCCAAGCTCGAGACGCTGACCACCCATGTGAAGCTCGACGATGTGCCGCGTATCGCCGCCGCCATCGTCGCCGGTCAAGTGCGCGGCCGCGTCGTCGTCGACATCCGCTAGCAGGGATTTGGGCTGAATTACTGGCGGGTCTTGCCGACGGTGAATTCGCCGGCCCGGACGCGCTCGGGCAGCCTCGCGCACATGGTGGCCACCGGCTCTTCGCCATAGGTGGCGATCATGTCGGAAAGGGCTGCAAAAATCGCCGCGGTGGCGATGCTGTCTGGATCGAGGCCGTCATAGACCGCCTCTTCCCAAGCATCGAGAATATAGCGGAGCGCCACATGCTTGGCCTCGTTCGCCTGCGCGGCGGGCAGGGGTCGTGCGAAGAATTTTTGCATCTTGTCCAAGCTTGAAAGTCCGGCGTCCGGATGAACACCGATGACCTGTCCCACCGTCATGGCATCCCACGGCGTTTACCTTAGCAAACGCGGGGGCCGCGGCGACTCGTTCCTTAAACGAAGGTTAACGCGATAGATCGAATTGTTATCATATATTTAGCAGCAGCCGGGCGCGCCCGATCGCCTCCTTCACATGGGGCGCGAAGGCGAAACCGGAAAGTTCCGTAGTCAAAACCCAGCGCACCGCCAGCGCATCGCCGGCCGCTGCCGCCTCGCCGCTCCGCCACAGGCCCGCGTAGCAGGCGACGGCATAATGCAGTGTCACCGCACCTTCATCGTCGCGCCGGATGATGTCGAAGAGCCCCACGAAATGCTCGAGGTGGGCGGCAATCCCCGTCTCTTCGCCAAGCTCGCGCTGCGCCGCCGCCAGCGCCGTCTCGCCCGGCTCCACATGGCCGCCGGGCAGGCTCCAGACGCCTTGGGCGGGCGGCTTGGCCCGCTGCACGATCAGCACCCGGCCGTCGCGGAAGACGCAGGCCGAGGCGCCGAGCTTGGGGAATTGTTGCGGGACACTCATCCGGAGTAGGCTTCCTCCAATAATATGACTTAAGATATTGAATTAGTTGCCATTTTATATTTTACTCCGGGGCCTGCCCTACTATCTGCCCCATTCCCGCGCGGCGCGTGGCGGCTATTCCAGCCTCACAAACAGGGTGCCGACATGTCGGCACCCTTGCCGTCCGTCCCGGCGTCAGACCGTCGCCAATTGCCGCATTTGATTTAAACCCCCGTTTACTCCATATAGGAGAGAATGAGAGGCGCAGAGGGTGGTTGCCACCATCCCCGAGACGCGGAGGTGAAATGGCAAGCTATCGTTTCGAGGTCGATTTCGATGCCGAAGCGGGTGTCTGGTATGTGCGCGAGAGTAACCTGCCGGGCTTGCATACTGAAGCTGCTTCCCTCGATGAGCTGGTTGGAAGGATCAGAAACCTGGTTCCGGACCTGCTCGACGCCATTGAGGAGTGCGATGGCGGCTCAGAAGGCTCCGGCGAAGTTCCC
>JANMQB010000444.1:0-7219 GCA_031370155.1 Hyphomicrobiales bacterium
GTTCGCGCCGCGAGCCTTCGATCCATATCGAGGACGTGGCGAGGGTTGCCTGAGGCTTGCCACCCGCGGCGAAGCCCCCTATAGAGCGCCCGGTTCGCGCCCTTCGTCTATCGGTTAGGACGACAGCCTTTCACGTTGTAAAGACGGGTTCGACTCCCGTAGGGCGCGCCACTACCGGCAAAGTACTGACATGATTCATGTCAAGGAGTGTGGCCTTTTCATCGCGTATAAGTAATCAAATGTTTTTCGGATCCATCGAAAGGAGATAGTTGCATGTCGCTCGGAACCATTCTCGTTATCATCCTCATCATTTTCCTGCTTGGCGGCTTCAGTGGCCGCTTCGGCGGTTACGGCTACGGCTACGGTCACAGTGGCGTCGGTGTCCTGGGCACCATCCTGATCGTCATCGTCATACTTATGCTGCTTGGACGGATCTGATCCGACAGGCGGAATGCCGGATGAGTCGTCTCGCAATCCGACACCGAACAGGCGGATCTGGCGCGCGAACGCAAGGAGTTGAGCGCCAATGCTGAGTTTGAGCTTGACGAGCTTGCCGAAATCCACGTCAAGCGTGGTGTCGATCAAGCCCTGGCGCGGCAAGTTGCCCGGCAACCGGTGGCGAAAGACGCCTTGACCGCCTACGCGCGCGATAAGCTTGGGATTTCGGACATCACCGCCGCGCGTTCGTCCCGCAGAGCGCGCCAATCTGATCGAGAGCCGATTTCCGGCCGCTCGATTTCCCCAATTTTCGCATGGCTTGCATGCAAGGAATGGCAGCATCCAGTCCCGCCACCAGTGTTGTCAAGATGTGACCATATTTGGGGAAGATTCTTGCTGGTGACGGAGCGGCAAAAACCAAAGGGTAACAATATGCAGAACAACAAATGGGTATGGGCAGTCGTCGTCGTCGTGGTGGCGCTGGCCGTCGCATGGTGGGCGGGACTGTTCGGCGGCAAGACGCCGGCGCCCCAGGTCACCGCGCCGAGCACAACCGAGCAGCCGTCGACCACAACGACCCAGCCGTCGACGACAGAACAGCCTGCGACCCCGCCGTCCACTACTGAACCGTCGACGACCACCCAGTGATTTTTGCCGGGAAGGCGGTCCTTCGTCCATGGCAGGAAACAGGGCCGCCTTGCATGTGAAGGGACCGGCTGGTGATGCGTTTCAGCGGGTTATGGCGCGGCTGACACGTGCATCGAGCGAAAGCGGTCCAGCGCCATGGGCGACGAGCACGAGGAGGCCGCCGGCGATCGCCAGATCCTTCCAGAAATGGATCGCCTCGTTCGGATCGCCGAACTGCGTGTGAAAGATCAGCGCGGTCGAGATGCAGAAGAAGGCCAGCGCCAGGGCGGCCAGGCGTGTCTGCCAGCCGATGGCGACGAGCAGGCCGCCGCCAAACTGAACGAATGTGGCGAGTGGCAGCAACTGGGGCGGTACGGCGAACTGAGCGAGGTAATCCGCCGTCGCGCCGTAATTGTTGACGATCGTCCACACGTCGCTCACGAACAGGGCTGCGAGCAGCAACCGCCCCAAAAGGTCCAGGCCGGCAAATAACTTGTTCCGATCCATCATGGCACCTGCAATTTCATAGACTACGCCCGAGGCATGGCGATTACTCCCGGTCTGCGGCATTGTGGAGCGGCAAGATGGAGGGAGAGTTCATGTTCGACGATTTGAAGGACAAGGCCGTGGTGGTGACGGGCGGGGTCACCGGCATCGGGGGCGCGGCGTCGCTGGCCTTCGCCGATGCGGGCGCGAAAGTGTTTGCGCAATATCTCGGCGGCGGGCCTGAGTTGCAGGCGATCGAAGCCAGGGGCATCGCCACGCTGAAGCTCGATCTCACCGGGGAGGGCGCGGCGGATAAACTTATCGCCGCAGCGGTGAGGCGCATGGGCCGCATCGATGTGCTGGTCAACAATGCCGGAAGTCTGGTGGCCCGCACCCAGCTTGCCGAGGTGAGCGACGATTTCATCGACCGGGTGTTCGATCTCAATTGCCGTCAACTGGTGCATTGCTGCCGACTCGCCGCGGCGGCGATGCAACGCCAGGACACGGGCGGCAGCATCATCAACGTCACCTCGATCGCGGCGCGCACCGGCGGCAGCCCGGGGGCGGGCGTCTATGCGGGCGCCAAGGGCTTCGTCTCGGCCTTTTCCAAAACCATCGCCAAGGAACTGGCGGCGGACAGGATCAGGGTCAACTGCGTTTCGCCCGGCACCATCCACACGGCCTTCCACGACCGCTTCTCCGACCCAACCAAGCGCGAGGCGGCGCGCCAGACCATTCCCATGCAGCGCTTGGGCGTGGCCGAGGATTGCGCCGGAACCTTCCTCTACCTCGCCAGCGAGGCGGCGTCGGGCTATGTCACCGGCCAGGTGATCGAAGTGAATGGCGGGCAGTTGATGGCGTGATAATTCTCCCTCCCCCTTGTGGGGAGGGATTAAGGGTGGGGGTCGCACGGCTCTCGCAAATTATCCATTCAAGAGAATGACGGCTAGACCACCAGACCCCCACCCCTAGCGCCTCCCCACAAGTGGGAGGGGGATGAAATGCCTTCACCAAGTCCCGGTATTCGGCATGCTCTTCCACGGTTCCTGCGGCGGAAGCGCGCCTCCCTTGTTGAGGAGTTCGATCGAAATGCCGTCGGGGGTCCTGACGAACGCCATGCGGCCGTCGCGCGGCGGGCGGTTGATGGCGATGCCCGCCTTCCGCAGCCGGGCGCAGTAATCGTAGATGTTGTCGACTTCGAGAGCCAGGTGGCCGAAGTTGCGTCCGCCGGTGTAGACTTCCGGGTCCCAGTTCCAGGTGAGCTCGACGGGCGCATCGGGGCTTTCGGGGGCGGCGACGAAGACCAGGGTGTAGCGGCCCTTGTCGTTCTCGTGGCGGCGCTGCTCGACGAAGCCGAGCTTGCCGACGAAGAAATCGAGCGACTGCTCGAGATTGGAAACGCGGATCATGGTGTGCAGGTATTTCATGGGGCGTCCTCTTGGCTGAGCGAGACATAGAAGAACTGGCGGCGATGGTCCAGAGCGCCCGGCGGGCCGTGGCCTTCACGGGAGCGGGGATATCGACCGAATGCGGAATTCCCGATTTCCGCTCGCCGGGCGGCTTCTGGACGCAGCACAAGCCCATCGAATTCGGCGAGTTCATGGGCTCGGAATCAGCGCGCATGGAAGCCTGGCGGCGGTTCTTGGCGATCCGCGACCGCTTCGGCGCAGCGGCGCCGGGCCGGGGACACGCGGCTATCGCCCACCTCGTGCGCCGCGGCCATGTGAGCTGCGTCATCACCCAGAACATCGACGGCCTGCATGAGTGCTCCGGCGTTCCTGCCGGACGCATCATCGAGATCCACGGCAATGGCACCTATGCGCGCTGTCTCGCTTGCGAACAGCGTCATGAACTCGACTGGGCCCGTGCCGCGATCGCGGCGGCGGATGCCGCACCTCGCTGCGAAGCCTGCGGCGGCATCGTCAAGCCGGCGACCATCTCCTTCGGCCAGCCGATGCCCGAGCAGGCCATGGCGGATGCGCGCGCCGCCACACTCGATGCCGATCTCTTTCTCGCCATCGGATCGTCGCTGCAGGTTTTTCCCGCCGCGGGGCTGCCGGTGCTGGCCGCCCACAATCGAACCCCACTCGTCATCATCAATCGCGAGCCCACCGGTCTCGACGGCCTCGCTAGTCTGGTCGTCAACGGCGAGATCGGCGAAGTGCTGAGCGCCGTGGCGGGTCTTGCCGCCGAAACCGAATCAACGGCGCACGAAAATCGGAAATCGCGCGGCCGAGGGCCGGCATGAGCGATTGAATCATTTTGTGAGCGTGACATTTTCTACACAGCAGGAACTTCCGCCTGCTTACAGGCCGTTATGCAATCGCCATTGATTCTCTTGGCTTGTTTCAATCGAAGTGAAGCGCATGGCGGGCTCCTCCATGGCCGCCGCCAAGTTATCCACACGACGGCATTCGCTTCGCTCTGTACAAATCTCCACGATTTGATCACATTGACGCTTGGGCGGAGGGGTTGAGGCTGAGTTGGGCCGCCCAATGAGCAGGTTGGGTCGAAGTCATGGCGGCGAGTGACACCCAAAAGGGTGATGCGGCAACGAGTCCGACGACGGGACTCGAGCCGACTGTCCGGATTATCCAGGTCAACGGTCTTGTGAAGTGGTTCGATACCGGGCGGGGCTATGGCTTCATCATCCCCGACAACGGCATGCAGGACATTCTGCTGCATCTCAGTTGCCTGAAGCGCGACGGGTTCGATGCGCCGCTGGAAGGCACGCGCATCACCTGCGAGGTGGTCGAGCGGCAGAAGGGCTATCAATGTCTCAAGGTGCTGTCGGTCGATCCGTCGACGGCGATCCATCCGGTCGAGCGCAAGAGCCGGGCGCATACGACGGTCACGCCTTCGAGCGGCTGGGTGCGCGCCAAGGTGAAGTGGTTCAACCGCGCCCGCGGCTTCGGTTTCGTCTCGGAAGGTGAAGGCAAGCCCGACATCTTCGTGCACATGGAGACGCTGCGCAAGACGGCGATCGCCGAGCTGCAGCCGGAGACCTGGGTCTATGTGCGGTTCGGCGAAGGGCCGAAGGGCAACATGGCCGCGGAAGTGCGCCTGTCGCTCGAGGGCGGGCCGCCGCATACCATGTGAGCCTTGCTTCCGCCGCCATCATCGCCGAGAACCGGGCCCATGCGCGTTGTCCTCATGGGCCTTTTTCTTTGCTTCTTCGCCGCCATGGCCGCGCGCGCCGAGACGCCCGCCTTCAGGCGCGAGCCACTGACCATTGTCACGGCATCGGGGGAGACCGCGTTCACCGCCGAAATTGCCGACAGCGATGCGTTGCGCCAGCATGGCCTGATGTTCCGCTACACGCTGCCACCCGACCGGGCCATGCTGTTTGATTTCGGTGAGGCCCGGCCGGTCGGCATGTGGATGAAGAACACTTATATCGCCCTCGACATGATTTTCATCCGCGCCGACGGGCGGGTGGCGGCGGTGGCCGAGAACACCGTGCCGCACTCGCTAGAGGTGATCGGCAGCGACGAGCCGGTGCTGGCGGTGCTTGAGGTGGCGTCGGGCACGGCCCGTCGCATCGGCCTTAAACCGGGTGACAAGGTTTACCATCGTATCTTCAAACCCGGCGAGTGACGGCTAAGCCTTGCTTGGGAGGGGCTTCCTCGTCTATTCACGGGGCCACATGGCGAACGGGGTGTAGCGCAGTCTGGTAGCGCACCTGCCTTGGGCGCAGGGGGTCGTCAGTTCGAATCTGGCCACCCCGACCAGCCATGACGGAAATGGAGTGGGCGCCGATGGCGGCACGCATCTATAGGCCCGCCCGCAATGCCATGCAGTCGGGCAAGGGCAAGGCGGAGGCATGGATTCTGGAGTTCGAGGCGCTGGCGCCGCGCGGCCGCGAGCCGCTGATGGGCTGGACGTCGTCGGGCGACATGCGCCAGCAGTTGCGGCTCGAATTCGACAGCAAGGAACAGGCGATCGCCTATGCCGAACGCGAGGGGCTGGCTTACACTGTCGCCCCCGAGGCGCCGGTCAGGATGCACAAGAAGTCGTACTCGGAAAATTTCAGATGGGGCCGGCCGGACAACTGGACCCATTAAGCAAGATCCTCATGCTGAGGTGCGAGCCGGCGCGAAGCGGCGGCGAGCCTCGAAGCACCTTCCGGCGGCGCGATGACCCTTCGAGGCATCGCCTCCGGCGATGCACCTCAGGGTGAGGAGAGCGACATGCGAGTCACGACCCCGTAGCTCAGCTGGACTAGAGCAAGTGCCTTCTAAGCACTAGGTCGCAGGTTCGAATCCTGCCGGGGTCGCCATATTTCGACTTGTCCAGCCCGGTGAATCGACTCAAGCGGAATGCTCCCAAGACGGCCCGAGGCGTGTTAGCCGCTAGCCTGCGTTCTTTTTTCGCCATGCGATGGCTTCGATCTCGACAGCCACCGCGTCCATAACCTCCATCACAGGTTCGACCTTGAATTGGAAAACCGCGAACGTGCTGGTGAGGAAGTGAATGTCCGCCGGCCTTTCAGTCTCAACCACCATGTAGCCGCCGTATTCGCCAACCCTAACCAGAAACTCGTGGATCGTCATCGTCCCAGGCATCTTCCAGTTCTTGAAGACCCCGAGAACCCGTTCCTGTGCCGCTTCGTAGTCTGCGTATGAAGCGGCGGCGCGTTCATGCCAAGTTACGACATACTTCATCTGTTCCTCCCCATTGGACCGGGAACGCCACACCAACCTCGTCCACTTCGAGAGGGCGGCTTCAGCCGCGGGTGGCCATAGGACATTTAATCACAGGGAATTAGATTCGTGAAGCCGGTCTACCGTCCGTCTGGGTTTTGCCGCCAGTACGCCGCCGCGCTCAGGCGCGGTTCCAGTTTCGGGTCTTCTTGCGTTTCGCGATCCTCTTGCGGCTGCCGCAGCCCTGATACCATTCGCGGCGCGGGCCGACATCGACATGGACCATGGAGTTTCTGCAGTAGGTGCCCACGCCACCACGGCCGGGCATCTTGCTCACATAGCGCAGAACCTGGGACTCGCTAACCCCCGCTAACTCGATATCGGCGGCCATGCAGCGCAAATGATAGGACTTGCGCGCGCCGCCAACGCGCCGGTTGTGCTGGTAGGAGCGGCAGCCCGAGATAATGGTGACGGGCTTGCGGAAATGGCGCTCGACGTCGAACAGAAGATTAACGAGCCGGGGGCTGAGACCCTTCTTGCTGCCGCGCATGGGGGGCGGAATATCGCCCTCGACGATGCGGGCCAGCGTCAGCAGCGGCCGCTTCTGCACATGCTTGAAATTGGTGACCCCCCCGGGCTTCGGCCAAGGGGGCACATATTCGGGCGGCCGGGCCTCGACCGGCATCACCGAGACCGCGATGCCGATGGAGACGCCTAGAACGACGGCACGTAGGACGCGCACGGAATAAACGCTGGTCAATGACTTCTACCCCCGACCCCGGACAATTCTGTCTCAGCAATTCTTGGGCCAAAGGGGCTATGGCCCGTATTGGGCCAAAATGTGGCGAAGTTAACTTAACGTTAATTATTGAGATAGTCCTTGCAGACGGGGGCGGGAAGGCTGCCCCACGGCATGATAGGCACCGTCGAAGTGGAGTTCTGCGGCGAACCTTCGATCACCCGGTCGCTGTAAATGAGATAGACGAGCACGTTGCGCTTGGCATCGCAGCCCCGCACGATCTGCA
>JANMQB010000538.1:0-12916 GCA_031370155.1 Hyphomicrobiales bacterium
CCGCTAAGCGTGGCCGTGAACCTCTTCGTCATCTTGTTTAGCGTCAGCTTGGTCACTTCGCTCTACGGTTTCTTCGTCGAACGGCGCGATTTCTAATCTTCGAACGGATCCTTCATCAGGATCGTGTCGTCGCGTTCCGGCGAAGTCGAGAGCAGCGCCACCGGACACTCGATAAGTTCTTCGAGATATTTGACGTATTTGATTGCCTGGGCGGGCAATTGCGCCCAGGAACGCGCGCCCGCCGTCGTCTCCCGCCAGCCCTCGAAGCTCTCATAGATGGGCTCGACGCGTTTCTGGGCTTCTTCCGCCGCTGGAAAGCGGTCGACGCGCTTGCCATCCAGCATGTAGCCCACGCCGACCTTGATCTCCCTGAGACCATCGAGCACGTCGAGCTTGGTGAGCGCGATGCCGTGGATGCCGGAAGTCTTGATCGCCTGGCGCACCAGCACCGCATCAAACCAGCCGCAGCGCCGCTTGCGCCCCGTCACCGTGCCGAACTCGCGGCCGCGCTGGCCGATTGTTTCGCCGATCTCATTATCCTGTTCGGTCGGGAAGGGCCCCGAGCCCACCCGCGTCGCATAGGCCTTGGCGATGCCCAGCACATAGCCGATGGCCGAGGGCCCGAGCCCAGAGCCCGACGCCGCCTGTCCCGCCACCGTGTTCGACGAGGTCACATAAGGATAAGTACCGTGGTCGATGTCGAGCAGGATTCCTTGCGCGCCTTCGAACAAGATGCGTTTGCCCTCGCGGCGCAGGTCGTCGAGCAGCGACCACACCGCGTCCGAATAGGTGAGGATCCTAGGCGCGATCTCCGAAAGCTGCGCCAGAATCTCCTGCGCCTTCACCTCCGGCTGGCTTAAGCCCCGGCGCAGCGCATTGTGGTGCGCCAGCAGCCGGTCGATCTTGGGGCCCAATGTCGAGAGATCGTTGAGGTCGTTGACCCGGATGGCGCGGCGGCCGACCTTGTCCTCGTAGGCCGGACCAATGCCGCGGCCGGTGGTGCCGATCTTGCCCGCCCCGGCGGCAGCCTCACGCATCTGGTCGAGTTCGCGGTGCAAGGGCAGGATCAGCGTGGCATTGCCGGCGATCCGCAGGTTATCGCGCGATACCGCAACGCCCTGCGAGGAAAGCTTCGCAATCTCGGCCACCAGCGCCCAGGGATCGATGACCACGCCATTGCCGATGACCGAAAGTTTCCCCGGCCGCACTATGCCGGAAGGGAGCAGCGACAGCTTGTAGGTGACCCCGTCGATCACCAGCGTGTGGCCGGCATTGTGACCGCCCTGGAAGCGCACCACCACATCGGCCCGCTCCGACAGCCAGTCCACCAGCTTGCCCTTGCCCTCGTCGCCCCATTGGGCGCCGACCACCGCCACATTGGCCATACCCTACCCCTTTCAGACACGCGAACGGCCCCGGCGGAGTTTGCGCCGGAGCCGTTGCGAGGACATACACCAGCAGGCGGCGCCGCAAAACTGAAAATGACAGGTGAGCGGGTCTGGGCTAAAATGTTGCGGTCAAAACCGCAATGGGGGGTGAGCGACATGGCCAAGGTCGATTGGCTGATCGAGGGCGAGTCGTTTAGCAACTGCAATTGCGATTATGGCTGTCCCTGTCAGTTCGAAAGCCTTCCCACCCATGGCGGCTGCCATGGTTTCGAGGTTTTCCGGATCGATAAGGGCCATTTCGGCGCCGTGAAGCTCGATGGCCTTTGCGCGGCCCTCGTCTACTCCTGGCCCGGCCCGGTTTTCAAGGGCAAGGGCACGATGCAGGCGATCATCGACGAACGCGCCGATCCCGCCCAGCGCGCGGCCTTGGTCACCGTGTTGCATGGCGGCGAAACGGAGGAGGCGGCTACCCACTGGTGGGTCTATCACGCCATGGCGGAAACCCGGCACCCGCCCCTGTTCAAGCCCATTCATCTTGATCTCGACATCGGCGCCCGCACCGGGCGGGCCGAGATCCCCGGCATTCTGCAATCGACGGGACGGCCGATCAAAAGTCCGGCCACCGGCCAGGATCACCGTGTCCGCATCGACATTCCGAACGGCATCGAGTTCGAGATCGCCGAGATCGGCAGCGTCAGCACCACGGCGACGGGGACGATCGCTTTCGTGCTCAAGGACAGCTACGGCCAGTTCAACCGCCTGAAACATTCCGGCGGTGGAGTCGTGCATTGATAGAAGCCGGAGCGGCGCACCCATACTCCGTGTCCGAGCGTGCCGCAGGGAATGAGCGCTGGGTCGTTGTCGCAGGACTTGCCTTCGTGGCCGCCCTGAGTTTTGGCATGACGATCAAGCTGGGCGGTATGCTGATGATGCCCACCGCGCCTTCAGGCGGCAGTGCGGCATATTGGGTGCTCCTCTTCATCATGTGGTGGACCATGATGATGGCGATGATGCTACCGTCGGCGGCACCCGCCATCCTCACCTATGGCGCCATGAGCCGCAGGTTTGCCGAAAATGGCGTTTCCGTAGCACCCGTCGCTGTTTTCTCCGCGGGCTATGCGACGATCTGGACGGCGTTCAGCCTGGGCGCGGTGACACTGCAAATTCTTGTTCACGATCTTGTTCCGTTGACCGGCATGATGGCGCTGACAAGTGCGGCGGCCGGCGGCTCAGTATTGGTTGCAGCAGGGCTTTATCAGATGACGCCGCTGAAGCATGCCTGTCTCCGCAAGTGCCAGAGCCCGCTCATGTTCTTCGCCCGCAATTGGCGGACGGGATGGGCGGGTGCCTTGCGCATGGGAATCTCGCACGGGCTCTATTGCCTCGGCTGCTGCTGGGTGCTGATGGGTCTGCTCTTCTATGGCGGCGTGATGGATCTGCGCTGGATCGCCGGTATCGCGGCCTATGTCGCCGCCGAAAAGCTCATCCCCGCGAATACGCAGATGGCGCGTTTCGCGGGGATGATTCTGGTCATCTGGGGCCTGTGGACGCTTTACTTCGCCCTCAGTTGATATTCATCCCCACCTGCATGTCCTTGGGCCAGGCGATCTTGAAGCCGTGCTTCAGCACCTTCTCCGCCCTGGGGGCGAGATCGAACTGCCAGGCCAATACGCCGCGCTTCTTTTCGTAGTCCTTTTGGGTGGGCGGCGTCATGCCGGGGAGCGTTTCCACGGTGATCTCCTCGAAATTCGAAACCGGCATCTGGTCGAGGATGGTCACCGGCACGGCGAAATCATGCAGGTTCTTCACCGTGATATCATAGGCGCGCTCGTCGATGTTGGAACTGGTGATCAGCCCCTCCTCGCCGCGATTGCGTTTCACCTCGATGCGCTTCACCTTGATCAGGTCGTCGGCGCCGAAACCGAGCCTGGTTTCTTCGCCGGGCGACAGCATCGGCAGGCCGCCCTGCCCCATGAACACGCCGTCGCGATACAGCATGACGGGGCCGGGCAGCAGCGGCGTCTCGCCGGCGAGCGTGAAGGCCGCCGTCAGATAGGCGTTGGGGTCGAGCTTCGGCACGGCTTCGGCGGAAAGCTTCGCATCGATGGCATCGGTGCCGATGCGCACCTTCTTGGCCGTGCCGGTATTGTCCACGGCAACCCGGCCGGCGATCGCATAGAGGGCCTGGAAGCCGGCAATCTCGATCTCGGCCTGGCGCTGCACGACGGAGGCATCTTTCTTCGCCTTATCTTCGTCAAGCAAGCCGCCAACAGCCTCTGCCGCGGGCTTCGGCGCTTCCAGCTTCCGCAACCCGTCGGCGGAGCTGCCGAGATTGCGGGTGCGAAGGTCGTCGTACATGGCGATCTGCTGCGGCTGGATATCGGGTGCGGCGGTGGCGCCCACCGGCCGGGCGGTCGACAGTGTCAGCGCCACATCGGCCCAGTCTTCGGTGGTCGACTGCATCACCTCGGCACGGCGGATGAGTTCGATCTTGGCACTTGCATCGGTCTCCGGCGTGGTGAGCCGGGCATCGTAGATGGGCCGCCAGCCGGCATTGGCGATGCGGTACCTGAGTCGGAAAGTGCCGGAAGTTTCCGCCGGCGCTGCGAGATGCACGATCACCCGCATCTGCGCCTGCTGCTGCGGTGCGAGCTGCGCGAGTTTCGTGGCAAGATCGTTCACCTGCTTGTCGATGGCCCGTTGCCTAAGCCTCGCATCGAGCACCGTCTTGGACAGATCCTGCATCTTGCCGCCGACCAGGCTGAGTAGCTTGCCCAGTTCCTCGGATACGGCAATGCGCGGCTCGCCTTCCTTGACCGGCATGGTGAAGGCCCCCGAGGCCAGCTGCTGCATCAGGCTCTTCTGATATTCGGCGTCGGCAATCGCCTGTTCGAGGGCACCACGTTCGTCCTGCAGGCCCTCCAGGTCGCGCTCGATGCGGCGGCGGCTTTCATCGAGCGTGGTTGATGGAAGGTAAACGAGCTTGGAATCGACCGAGCCGATTTCGATCTTGCCGGCGGCCGTTCCCTCCACACGGATGGTCTCAGGCTGAAGTTCACCCGGCAGATTGTCGAAGATCAGACTGTGCTCACCGGCCTCGATCCTGGCCTCGGCCAGGCGTGTAACCTCGGCGCCCGAGGGAAACACGGTGACGGCGTCGATGCGGGAAAGAGCCGGGATTTCAGCGGCAAAGGCGGGGGTAAGGGCGGTGGTGACGAGAATGACGGTGGCAAGACGCAGGCGCATGGGCGGGTTCCTCCGGTTGGCCCCCCGGCCAACTGATCCGCAATCAAGCCCCTGCCTTGCGGCGAAACCGGGGCGGCCGCGCGGTAAGGTTAAGACCGCAGATAGCGTCTTATGACATTTCGCTGACAGCCCCCATCAGCCACCTGTCAACGCCGCGGTGTTAGCCTGCCATCATGCCGGTCCTTGGTGCTGACCCGGCAAGCTCCCGAAGGCGATGCGGCACCGTAATACGAAAGGGATCAACAAATGTCCGACTCCTTGATACTCAACCGGCGCAAGGCGCTGGCCCGCATCAGCGCCTTGGCGCTTTCCGCCTATATGGTGCCCACGGTTTTGACCATCAGCAAGGCGAGAGCCAGCAGTGGTGACGGCGGCGATGGCGGCGGCGATGGTGGCGGCGGCGATTCGTCTGGCGGCGGCGGCGATTCGTCTGGCGGCGGCGACGATGGCGGTGACGATACTTCCGGCGGCGGTGACGACGACGATGAAGGCGATGACACATCCGGCGGTAACGATGACGGCGATGACACATCCGGCGGTGACGATGGCGACGATACCTCTGGCGGTGTCGACCTCTCCTCAATATTCAAGCCGTCAAGCCGCAAGAAGCGGCTCGGCCACGCTGGCGAGAATCAATAATAGAACCTACGGTGGGGCCGGAAATTCCGGCCCCACTCATTTACGCAGCCGTGCCAGCTCGCCCTGTAAAACAACGCCTTGTCTTTGCAGCCACCGGCTGGACCGTCGATTTCGCCGATTGCGAAGACGTGGTGGCCGGCCTCCCGCACGTCTTCCGGGGCTGGAACCTGAAAATCGGCCATCCTTCGGACTTCCCGCGCTGCAAACCCCGCGCCGCCATCAGCCGCCGCGGCGCCGGCTGGCACTGGCGTGAAATCGGCGCCCCCAAGTCCCGGCAATGGGACCCGTTCCCGCCCAAGACCCCGATGCGCGTCATAACCGACGTGCATGACGCAGCGATCTACTGGTATCTCGCCGACAACCGCGAACTCCTCTGCCTGCATGGCGGGGCGGTGAAGATCGGCGGCGGACTCGTGTGCTTTCCCGCCCGCGGCCGCACCGGCAAATCGACTCTGGTGACCAATCTCGCCGCCAATGGTCATAAGGTCTTCTGCGACGACGTCCTCGGCCTTGCGCCGCCCGACGAGCGCGGGGTTTCCCTCGGTCTGATGCCGCGGCTGCGCGTGCCGCTGGCGCCCAATCTTTCGGCCGAGGTGCGGAATTTCGTCGCCACCCATCGGGGACCCGTCGATCGCCAATGGCTCTATCTGAAACTCGGCGCCGGCGAGATTGCGAAGCTCGGCGAAAGCGCGCCGATCCAGGCCTTCGTCATTCTCGATCGCCGCGACGCCGGCCAGCCTGAGCTGATCGAGGTGAGAACCGCGGAAGTGCTGAAGGAGCTGATCGCCGAAAACATCATCCGCAAACTGCCCATGCCGGTGATCTTCGATCGCCTGCACCGGCTCGCTGCCACGCGCCGCAGGTTCCGCCTGCGCTACAGCGATCCCGGCGAGGCGGCGCGCTTTCTGGCCGAGACTTTCGCATGAATCCCGAAATCCGCTTTGGCCGAAGCGCCAATTGCCAGACCCATGTGGTTGACAGCGATGCCTTCCTCGTCACCCGCACCACCATCCGCCATCTCAATACGACCGCGGCCGCGATCTGGCTGGCGCTCGAGGAACCGGCGACGCGGCGCGAGCTGCATGCCATCTTGCGCGAGGTTTACCCCGCCGTGTCTTCACAACGGCTCTCGGCGGATCTCGGCAAGTTCATCAAGACCTTTGCCGCCATGAAGCTTATCGCACCGGTCAAAACGACAAAGGCTTCGCCTGCCGGACGTGCGGCAAAAGGTGGATCGCTTTCAGCACCTCGGCGGGCACCGGCTCATCGATCTGCACCAGGCAGATCGCGTCCTCGCCCTGCGCCTTCCGCCCGAGGTTGAAGGTGGCGATGTTCACCCCGGCATTGCCGAGCAGCGTGCCGATGGCGCCGATGAAGCCGGGCTTGTCCTGGTTGGTGACATAGAGCATGTGCGGGCCGAATTCCGCCTCAAGTTCGATACCCTTGATCTGGATGATGCGCGGCTTGCCGTCGGAAAAGACAGTGCCGGCCACCGAGCGCTCGAAATCGCCGGCCTTCACCGTCAGGCGGATATAGGTCTCATAGGCGCCGCGCCGCGTCTGGCGCACTTCGTCGACGCGGATGCCGCGCTCGCGCGCCACGACCGGTGCCGAGACCATATTGACGGTGCCGAGCATCGGCTGCAGCACGCCGGCAAGTGCCGCCGAGGTGAGCGCCCGGGTATTCATCTCGCCAACATCGCCCGCATATTCGATGACGATGCCCTGCATCGGCATATCGGTGAGCTGGCCCGCGAAGGAGCCAAGCTTTTCGGCCAGCGCAATGAACGGGCGCAGCCGCGGCGTCTCGTCGGCCGATATCGACGGCATGTTGAGCGCGTTGGTGACGGCTCCAGAGATCAGATAGTCCGCCATCTGCTCGGCCACCTGGAGCGCCACATTCTCCTGCGCCTCGCCCGTCGAAGCGCCGAGATGCGGGGTTACCACCACATTCGCGAGGCCGAACAGCCTGTGGGTCGTGGCCGGCTCGATCTCGAAAACATCGAGTGCCGCGCCCGCCACATGGCCCGATTTCAACGCCTCGTAGAGCGCATCTTCATTGATAAGCCCGCCGCGAGCGCAATTGACGATGCGCACCCCCTTGCGGCATTTGACCAGCGCCGCGGCATCGATGATGTTGCGGGTCTTTTCGGTTAGCGGCGCATGCAAGGTGATGATATCCGATCGGCGGAAAATGTCGTCGAGTTCCACCTTCTCGACGCCAATCGCCACCGCCCGCTCCGGCGACAGGAATGGATCGTAGGCGATGACCTTCATCTTGAGTCCGAGCGCCCGGTCGGCGACAATGGCGCCGATATTGCCGCAGCCGATGACGCCCAGCGTCTTGTTATACAGTTCCACACCCATGAAGCGATACTTCTCCCACTTGCCCGCGTGGGTGGAAGCGTTGGCTTCCGGAATCTGCCGGGCCAGCGCCATCATCATGGAGAGGGCATGTTCCGCCGTAGTGATGGCATTGCCGAAGGGCGTGTTCATCACCACGATGCCGCGGCCGGTGGCGGCGGGAATGTCGACATTGTCGACGCCGATGCCGGCCCGGCCGATCACCTTCAGCCGCGTGGCGGCGGCGATGATTTTCGGCGTCACTTTGGTTGCCGAGCGGATGGCCAGTCCGTCATAGGCCGGGATCGCCGCCAGCAGCGCGTCCTTGTCCTTGCCGAGTTCGGGCTTGTAGTCGACGTCGACGCCGCGGTCGCGGAAGATCTGCACGGCGGTTTCGGAAAGCCTGTCGGATACGAGAACGCGGGGAGCCATGGGTCTCTCCTGAATCATGCGGTTGCCTGCGCGTGCGCCCAATCGAGCCACGGCATCAAGGCCTCGACATCGGATGTTTCGATGGTTGCGCCGCACCAGATGCGCAAGCCGGGCGGTGCATCGCGATAGGAGCCGATGTCGAAGGCCACGCCTTCGGCTTCCAGTAGCTTCGCCATCTTCTTCGGCACCGCCTCGTCCGTTTTGAGGATCAGGCAGACGGATGTGTTCGATTGCGTCTCCGGCCGCTTGGCGAGATTCATCGCCCAGGGCGTGCGCGCCACCCATCGGTCGATGACGGCCGCGTTGGCATCCGCCCTGGCGCGTAGCGCCTTCAACCCGCCGATGCCGCGCGCCCACAGCAGTGCCGCCAGATAGTCCTCGACGCACAGCATCGATGGCGTGTTGATCGTCTCGCCCTCGAAAATACCGGCGATCAGCTTGCCGCCCGATGTCATGCGGAAGATTTTCGGCAAGGGCCAGGGCGGCGTGTAGCTTTCCAGCCGTTCGACCGCCCGGGGTCCGAGAATGATGACGCCATGGGCCGCTTCGCCGCCTAGCACCTTTTGCCAGGAAAAAGTCGTGACATCGAGCTTGGCGAAATCGAGCGCCTGCGCGAAGGCGGCCGAGGTCGCATCGCAAATGGTCAGCCCCTTGCGGTCCGCCGCGATCCAATCGGCATTTGGAACCCGCACCCCGGACGTGGTGCCGTTCCAGGTGAAAACCACATCATTGTTGAAATTGACGGCGGCGAGATCGGGCAGTTCGCCATAGGGCGCCTTGACAATGCGCGCATTGTTCAGCTTGAGCTGCCTGACCGCATCATTGACCCAGCCCTCCCCGAAACTCTCCCAGGCGAGAAGGTCGGTACCGCGCGCGCCGAGCAGCGACCACAGCGCCATCTCCACCGCCCCCGTGTCCGAGGCCGGCACGATGCCGAAGCGGTGGCTGGCGGGAACTTCGAGAATCTCGCGTGTCAACTGAATCGCCTGTTTGAGGCGCGCCTTGCCTTGGCTCGAGCGGTGCGAGCGGCCGGTCAACGCGGAGTCGAGGAGTTTGGGGGTCCAGCCGGGGATCTTGGCGCAGGGGCCGGAGGAGAAGTGCGGATTGGCCGGCCGCACGGCCGGTTTCGTAATCGTCATCTTGTGCTCCATCCTTACAGATGGACCGGCCCTCGGTGGGGAGGGCTAGCCCGGTTGCGCATATGCCGCATCCGGCGCCGGAAATCAACCACCGCACAAAATGAAAGCGGCGGTGGATCGCTCCGCCGCCGCCTCCCTGGTTTGAGGACTCTCGATCGAGCCTCAGAATTCGAAGCGCACGCCCGCGAGGACCTGGTGCTCGTAAGGATCGGAACCCGACACCATCACATCGCGGAAACGATAACCGGCATCGAGCACGATATTGTCGGTAAGGTCGACTGCGACGCCCGCCATCAAGGCATAGGCGAAACCGTCCTTGTCTTTGCCCGGTGAGGCATTGGTCCAGCCATAGCCGAGGCCCGCGCCCACATACGGCGTGAACGACGAGTCGTTGGCAAAGTCGAAATACAGATTGCCGAGAACCGAGGAGACGCTCAGATCGGCGCCGGGGGCCACATCGTAGTCGCCCGCCCAGTCGACGCGCAGATCGGCGCGCATGTTGTCGTAGAAGCGGTAGCCGGCGCCGGCCCCGAAGACCAATGCGTCGTCATCGTCACCGCCCGACCAGTCGAGGAACGACCAGCCGATATCGCCCCGCAGATAGAAACCCATGGCTTGATAGTCACTGGCCGGAACGTCCGGAACGACCGGGTCGGCCGCCTGGGCCGCAAGTCCCGCTGAAGCAAGCATTGCCCCCGCGAGAAGTGAAATCTTGAACACCTTCATTACACACTCTCCATATCCATCCCTTGGATAGGGCAGAACTATTGATGCTCCGTGACCCGAACCGGGCGCGAATGCGGCGGGAAAAAGACGAAGAGCCTCTGTTGCCTGAGCGCCACAGTCATGTGTACGGATACGGGGCGGACCATTGACGCAAGCCCAACCATACCGCTAGGCAGCCCGTTCCATGGCGCCGAAATCCCATCCCTTCGACTGGCTCATACTCACGGGCCTGGTCGTCGCCTGGGGCTCGTCCTTCGCCATGACCAAAATCGCCGTCACCCATCTCGATGCCGCCTGGGTGATGGCCCTCAGGCTTTCAATCGCCGCCCTCATTCTGGTTCCCTATGTACCGGCTCATGGCCCGCATCGGACCGAGCTTCGTCGCCTAGTCCAACTATCTGGTACCGGTTTACGCCCTGCTGCTCGGCGCCGTGGTACTTAGCGAGCCCTTGAGCTGGAACATCGCGGTGGCGCTGGCGCTGATCCTCACCGGAATTGCGGTTAGCCGGATGGGCGCCCTTAGAGCATGTTCCGCCAAAGTGCGAGCACTTTGGCGACAAGAACATGCTCCAAGCAAATAATCTGGCGCGATTTCTTTTCGGCGAAGTGATTCCACTTCGGAGGACAAGCGCGCTAGGCCGCTGCTTTCGCGATGACGCTGCACAAGTCGTCGACGATTCGTCGCACCAGCACTTCGTCGTCGCCCTCTGCCATCACCCGGATCAGGGGCTCGGTTCCTGAAGGACGGACCACGAGACGGCCGAAATTGCCGAGCCTGGCCGTGGCCTCCGCCACTGCCGCCTTGACATGAGCATCCTCCATCGGGCGGCCCGCCTTGAACTTCACATTCTTCAAGACCTGCGGCACCGGTGCGAACAGATTGCAGACTTCGCTCACCGGCTTGCCGGAGCGCACCACTTCGGAAAGCACCTGAAGGGCCGCCAGCAGCCCGTCGCCGGTGGTCGAGAAATCCGACAGCACGATATGTCCCGATTGCTCGCCGCCCACATTGTAGCCGTGGGCGCGCATATGCTCGACCACATAGCGATCGCCAACCTTGGTGCGGGCGAGGCTCAGCTTTTTCGCCGCCAGAAACCGCTCGAGTCCAAGATTGGACATAACCGTCGCCACCAGCCCGCCGCCCTGCAGCTGGCCGCGCGCCTGCCAAGATGCGGCAATCAGCGCCATCAGCTGGTCGCCGTCCACCACGGTTCCGCGCTCGTCGGCGATGATCACCCGGTCGGCGTCGCCATCGAGCGCGATGCCGATATCGGCCCTCATTTCGCGCACCTTTTCACACATGGCCTGCGGCGCCGTTGAACCGCATTTCTCGTTGATATTGAGCCCGTCCGGCTTGTCGCCGATCTGCATGATCTCGGCGCCAAGTTCCCACAGCGCCGTCGGCGCCACCTTGTAGGCGGCTCCATGCGCGGTATCCACGACGACGCGCAATCCGTCGAGGCTCAGGTCCTTGGGAAATGTGCGCTTGGCAAACTCGATGTAGCGCGCCTGCGCGTCCTCGATGCGCTTGGCGCGGCCGATCTCGGCGGGTGCGGCCGGCTCCACGCCCTGCCCGTCGAGCAGCCGCTCGATCTCTTGCTCCTGGGCATCGGAAAGCTTGTAGCCGTCGGGCCCGAAAATCTTGATGCCGTTGTCCTGATAGGGATTGTGCGAGGCGGAAATCATCACCCCGAGATCGGCGCGCATCGAGCGGGTCAGCATGGCGACCGCCGGCGTCGGTACCGGTCCGAACAGAAACACATCCATGCCGGCGGCGAGCAGGCCGGCCGTGAGCGCCTGCTCGATCATGTAGCCCGAGAGCCGCGTGTCCTTGCCGATCACCACCCGGTGCCGGTGACTGCCGCGCTTGTAGAGATTGCCGGCCGCCATGCCGATCTTCAGCACCATCTCGGCGGTCATGGCGCCGCTGTTGGCCGTACCGCGGACCCCGTCGGTGCCGAAATACTTGCGTGACATGGTCAGTCTCCCCGTCTCACAGCCAGCTTGCCTCCGGATCGGCGGCGGCCAACGCCACGGCCAGCGCCGCTGCCGTCGGCTTCACATCATGTACACGCAGAATATGGGCGCCGTTAAGGGCCGCCTGCACCGCCCCCCCGATCGATCCGGACGCCCGTGCAGCGGCGGCTTTTTCGCCGGTCAGCGCCCCGATGAAGCCTTTCCGCGAAAGACCCACCAGCACTGCCACGCCGAGCCCGTGAAATATCGTCAGTTGACTGAGGAGATCGAGATTGTGCCGGAACGTCTTGCCGAAGCCGATGCCAGGATCGGCCGCGATGCTGCCGGCCACGATGCCCGCCGCGGCGCAGGCCGCAATCCGCTCTTCGAGGGCATCGTAGACGTCGAGCGTCACGTCGTCATAGGTGGGGTTGAGCTGCATGGTCCGGGGATCGCCCTGGGCATGCATCAGCACCACCGGACAGCCGAGTTCGGCCACCGTCCCGAGGCTGTCGCCATCGAATTGCAGGGCCGAGACATCGTTGATGATGACGGCACCGGCGGCGACTGCCTCGCGCATCACGCGGGCTTTACGCGTGTCGCAGGATACCACATGGCCGGCCCTGGCGAGACCCTCGATCACCGGAATAACCCGCGCCAACTCAAGGTCCGCCGCCACCGCGTCCGAGCCGGGCCGCGTCGACTCGCCGCCCACATCAAGGAGATGCGCGCCCTCGGCGGCCAGCCGCAGTCCATGGGCGATGGCCGGTTCCGCCTCGGCGGTCAGCCCGCCATCGGAAAAACTGTCGGGCGTCACATTGACGATGCCCATGATTTTCGGCCGGTCGAGGGCCAGTCCGCACAGAGGCTCGCGCGGCGCCTCGATCCGCGCCAGCGCCGCATCCTTGACGAGATCGCCATAGCCCACAACTTCGCGGCGCACCCGCTCGCCGTCGCGGACAATGACTTCGGCGGCATCGAAGGCAATGAAGGCGCTGCCGCCAAGCCGGCCGGCCTTCCCGCCAGTCACGGCGCGCTCTGCATCGGC
>JANMQB010000543.1:0-8573 GCA_031370155.1 Hyphomicrobiales bacterium
TTATGAGACACTGCTCAATACGAACATCGGGCACGAGCTGAGACAGGCGGGGCGCTTCCTCTCGCTGGTCGTCGAATACAAGCATAAGATCGGATTCAAGGGGCCGATCCTGATCGAACCCAAGCCGAAGGAACCCACGAAGCATCAGTACGATTACGACGTCGCCACGGTCTACGGCATGCTGAAAGCCTACGGCCTCGAGAAGGACGTGAGGCTCAACATCGAGCAGAACCATGCGATCCTCGCCGGTCATTCTTTCGAGCACGAAATCGCGCTTGCCGCGGCGCTGGGCATTTTCGGTTCGCTCGACATCAACCGGGGCGACAATCTTCTCGGCTGGGACACGGACCAGTTCGCCATGAATGTGCCGGAGATGGCGCTTGCCATGTATGAATTGCTGAAGGCGGGCGGCTTCACCACCGGCGGGCTCAATTTCGACGCCAAGATCAGGCGCCAGTCGATCGACCCCGACGATCTCCTGCATGCCCATGTGGGCTCGATGGATGCCTGCGCCCGCGGCCTGCTGATCGCGGCACAAATGCTGAAAGACGGCAAGCTCGAGAAGGCCGTGGCCAAGCGCTATGGCAAGTGGGACGAGCCGCACAACCGGGCGATGCTCGAGGGCCGCGAGAGCCTCGACAGAATCGCGGCGCGGGTTCTCAAATCGGAATTTGACCCGCAACCGAAATCCGGTCGCCAGGAATATCTCGAAAGCATTCTCAACACCTATGTTTGAGACGCAGGGGAAATCGCGCGAAACGTCAGCGGCCCCGCGATCTTTCTGGCGCAATTCGCCGGCGGCAAGACGAATCAGGCGCAGATCACGGCGCTTGGGACTTTGAGGAGGCAGTAATGGCAATCGAAGGCAGAAGCGACGCGGTGGCGGGCCGCATCCGCCTCGGCATGGTGGGCGGCGGCCAGGGCGCCTTCATCGGCGCCGTTCACCGGCTGGCCGCGCGCATGGACGACCACTATCAATTCGTGGCGGGCGCATTGTCGTCCGATCCTAAGCGCGCCAAGTCGTCGGGCGAAGAATTGGGGCTCGCTTCTGACCGCATCTATTCGGACTTCCGCGACATGGCGAAGACGGAAGCCGGTCGCAAGGACGGCATCGAGGCAGTCTCGATCGTCACCCCCAATCACATGCATTTTCCGGCCGCCAAGGCTTTCATCGAGGCGGGCATCCATGTCATCTGCGACAAGCCGGTGACGCTCAATCTCAGGCAAGCGCTGGCGCTGGAAAAGCTGCTCGCCAGGCGCAGGCACGTGATCTTCGCGCTGACCCACAATTATTCCGGCTATCCGATGATCCGCCAGGCGCGCGCCATGGTGGCGGCGGGAGAACTCGGCGAAATTCGCGTGGTGCAGAGCGAATACCCGCAGGACTGGCTCACCAAGCCGATCGAGCAGGACGGCCAGAAGCAGGCTTCCTGGCGCACCGACCCCACCAAGACGGGCGCTGGCGGCTGCGTCGGCGACATCGGCACCCATGCCTATCAGCTTGCCTGCTTTGTATCCGGCCTGAGGCTCGACGAACTCTCCGCAGATCTCACGACTTTTGTGAAGGGCCGCAAGGTCGACGACAATGTGCATGTCATGCTGCGCTTCAAGGGCGGCGCCAAGGGCATGCTGTTCGCCAGCCAGGTGGCGCCCGGCAACGAGAATGGATTGAAGCTGCGCATTTACGGCGCCAAGGGCGGACTGGAATGGACCCAGGCCGATCCGAATTATCTCTGGCACACGCCCTTCGGCGAACCGAAGCGGCTGATCACCCGGGGCGGGGCGGGTTCCAATGCGGCGGCCGGCCGGGTGACGCGCGTGCCGCCCGGCCACCCGGAGGGCTATCTCGAATGCTTCGCCAATATCTATGCGGAGGTGGCCCGCGCCATCAGGGCGAAGCGGGCGGGCAAGAAGCCGGACAGCCACGTGCAATTTCCCGGCATCGCCGACGGTGTGGCCGGCATGGCCTTCATCGAGGCCTGCGTGAAGTCATCGGCGAGAAACGGAAGGTGGACGAAGGTGTGACTTGACGTTTGGACCTGAGACAATTGCGCCCTGCCAAGATGCTTAAGTTCTGGCCTTGGATGCTTTAAGCTTTACCGCATGACCGCTCTCGACATCGTCAAATATCCGTTCTGGACCTTGGCGCTCGCAACCGGCGCCAAGTCGTTCCGCGACAACAAGGTGATCGGCTCGCCGGCGCTCAACCGCTGGGGCCTGCATGTCAAGCGGGTCAAGCTCGCCCATCGTCTCGGCTGGTGGCGGCGGCAGAGGCTCGCTGGGCTGGTGAGCACTGAGGACCGGGCCGCCTTCGACCGCGACGGATTCGTGGTCAGACGAAATTTTCTCGATCCTTCTGCGTTTGCCGCCTTTAAGGAAGCGGTTCTGGCTTTCCGCGCCCCGGCCCGCGAGATGGTGCAGGGCGACACGATCACTCGGCGCATCGCACTCGACGGAGCGGCGCTGAAGGCCGTGCCGCAGTTGCGCGCGCTGTTGGCGCGGCCGGACTGGCGCGGATTGATGCGCTATGTGGGTTCCTACGATCAGGAACCGCTTTATTACGTGCAGACCATTCTGTCGCATGTAAGAGATGCAGCGCCCGACCCGCAGACCAATCTCCACGCCGACACCTTCCACCCGAGTGTCAAGGCCTGGTTCTTCCTCACCGATGTGGCCGAGGACGAGGGTCCTTTCGTCTATGTGCCGGGCTCACACCGGATGACGCCGGAGCGGCTCGCCTGGGAAGGCGAAATGAGCCTCAAGGCCGCGACCAGCCTGGACAAATACTCAGCCCGCGGATCATTCCGGGTGGGCCGCGAGGAGCTTGTCCGCATGAACCTGCCCGCCCCCAAGGCATTCGCGGTGCCCGCCAATACACTGGTGGTCGCCGACACGGTGGGCTTCCATGCCCGGGGCTTTAGTGCCAGGCCGTCGAAGCGCGTGGAAATCTGGGCCTTTGGGCGGCGCAATCCGTTCCTGCCGTGGACCGGCCTCGATCCCCTGAGCCTGCCCGGCATCGCTGAGGCGCGCATCCCGCTGATGTGGGCGGCACTCGACAAGGCGCAAAAGCTGGGACTCGCCGTCAATGCCTGGCATCCCGCCGGCATGAAGCGTCCGCTCGACGATTGAGCGCGAGATTCTGGCGATGATGGACGATATTGCAGCAACCGCAAACTTGAACGGCCGGAGGGCGCCGCGCGACGTACGCCGCCAGCAATTGATCGAAGCGACGATCGGCGTGCTGGCGCGAAAGGGTTATGCCACCCTCACCATCGCCGATGTCGCGGGCTCAGCCGGGCTTTCGGTGGGAATCATCAACTTCCACTTCGACAGCAAGGACAATCTTCTGGCTGAATGCCTGCGTTATCTGTCGGTCGAATACACCAATAACTGGAAGACGGTGCTGGTGGCGGCAGAGCCCAATGCTGCCCGGCGCCTCGAAGCGGTGCTGCTGGCCGATTTCAACGCGGAGCTCTTCACCCCCCGCAAAATTGCAGCATGGATCGCTTTCTGGAGCGAGACGCAGGGGCGCCCCGTCTACGATGAGATCTGTGCCGCACTCGATGCCGAACACGAGAAGATGGTGGAGCGGCTCTGCGCCGAAATCATCGCGGAAGGTGGCTACCGGCACGATCCGGCGATAACCGCCCGCGCACTCGAATCTCTGGGTGACGGGCTTTGGCTCGGCATCGGCACGTGGCGCCCTGGCACCGGCCGCGAGCATTGCCCCGCGGCGGCTCGCGGCACGCTCAAATCGGCGCTCGCCGCCTATTTCCCGGCGCATTTCCGTCCATGACCTTCCAGCTTTCCGTCGATGCAGTTGCCTGGCGCGACAGGGCGCGGCGGTTCGCCGACGAGAAACTCCGCCCCTTCGAGATTCACGCGGAAATGAATGAAGGCAAGATTCCGCCCAGAGACCGCGCCGCCCATGAGCGCGCGGCCATCGCTATGGGGCTTCCGCTCATGGACGTGCCGAAGTCCCATGGCGGGCTGGAGCTGCCAGTGCTGACGCAGGCGGCCGTCACCGAGCAATTGGGCCGCATCACCAATGCGCTCGGCTGGTGCTACGGCGAGGCGCAGGGCTGGATGTTCGAAGCCTGCAGCGAAGACCAAATCGCCCGCTACATTCTGCCCCTGACCCGGGGCGAAGCGTATCTGTGCTATGCCATCAGCGAAGAAGACGCCGGCTCCGATCCTTCGGCCATCGCCGCCACGGCGGTGCGCAAGGGAGATCATTATCTGGTCACCGGCGAGAAGTGGCATGTCACCAGCTACAACCACGCGACAACTGTCGTGGTTCAGGCGAAGCTCGAAAACGGCGGCCATTGCCTGTTCTTCTGTCCGGCCGGCGCGTCCGGCCTTTCGGTCACACGCACCCCCGCCTATTCCCACACCTACGATCACCATCACCCGATCCTGCAATTCGCCAACGTGAAAATCCCAGTGCGCGATCGCATCGGCGCGGAGGGCGGCGGCATGGCGTTCACTCATTCCTGGTTCCGGCGCGAACGGCTGATGATCGCGGCGCGCTGCTGCGGCGCCATGGCTCGGCTCATTGAGGACGCAACCGAATTTGCCAGGACCCGCGTGGTTTCCGGCGAGGCGATCATCAACTACCAGATGATCCAGGCGATGCTCGCCGATTCGGTCGCGGATCTGCATGCGGCACGGCTCATGACCTACGAAGCCGCCGCCGCCCACGACCGCGGCGAGGATATGAAATCGCTGCATGCGCGCTGCTCGATCGCCAAGCTGTTCGCATCTGAAGCGGCGTGGCGTGTGGCCGACAGGGCGGTGCAGATTTTCGGCGGCCGCGGCTACATGCGCGAAAATGTAGCCGAGCGCTTCCTGCGCGAATTGCGCGCCGACCGCATCTGGGAGGGAACCTCCGAGATTCAGCGCCTCATTATCGCCCGGTCCTTGACCAAGCGGGGGCTGGCCGGGACAATCGGCCTATAAGCCGGCACTCAGGCCATCGACGCAGACGGCGGCGGTGCCTTTGAAGTTCGGCTGCGACCGGTAGATCATTTCGATCCGCTGGATGGCGCGGCGATCGCCCCGCAGGTCGAGCGGTTTGGTGACGCCCCCGTCGGCAATGATGGCGCGGACCCGGATGTCATCGCGGCCACCATTGCCGTAGACAACCTGCAGATCGAAGACTTCGATCTTGTTGCCGATGACACGCAGCCGAATCTTGCGGAAAGCGCCGTCGAAGCGGCCGACCTTGATCACGTCGCGGTCGACCCTGAAACCGACACTGCGGCAGCCGAGTTCCACCCATCTCTCGGCCGGCTCGCCGAAGACCTTGAGCTGGAACGGCCCGCGCGGCAGATAGGTGACAACGATCTGGCGGATGAAACGGTCACCACCCTTGAGCGCGATGCGGCGCGAGCCGCTGCCCGCCCTGAACACGTCGCGCACGCGCAGTTCTTCGGTTGTGCCATTGCCATAGACGATGCGCAGATCGACGATCTCGACATCGCTCCCCGTCACCTCGAGCCCAATCGCCTGGTAGCGCCCCTGGGACTTGCCGACATCGATGACGCTCTGCTCAAGCCTTGCCTTGTAGCCGGCGCTGCCGAGCAGTTCCCACTCGGCCATGGCCGGGGAATGGGCGACGAAAACAAACGCCATGACGGCGATGAAGATGGCCAGACGGTAGGGATTGCGTGCCATAGGGGCCTCCGGTTGCTGGGATTGGCCGCACCCTATGCCCGATTCGCGGGCAATTGTGGACACTAACTCTGCGCCCAGGATGATGTTGCGACGCAACAACGCACCTAAGATTATTGTGCGTTGCATCATTTTTTGGCATAAGAGGCAAGTGCCTGATTCCTGTACATGGGGAAATATCATGACCGCCACTGTTGCCACTGCCCGCGATGAACGCATCGCCGCGATCGCTCATCGTCTCTGGGAAGAAGAGGGTCGCCCGGACGGCCGCGCCGAGCACCACTGGCTGTGTGCGGCGGTTCTGGTCGATGCCCAACTCGCCAAACCTGCTGCCTCGCCGCGGATCAAGGTGGCGGCCAAGAAGTCTCGCAAGGCTTAACCCCTCCGGCCTCTTCCGCATTGGCGCAGACCGGTTATAAGTGCGCCCGGAAAATAGACGGTTGCATCTGGAGACAGTCATGAAAGTGCGTGTGGCAATCAATGGCTTCGGCAGGATCGGGCGCAATGTTGTCCGCGCCATTTATGAGTCGGGCCGCAAGGACATCGACGTGGTGGCGATCAACGATCTCGGCCCGGTCGAGACCAATGCCCATCTGCTGCGCTACGATTCGGTGCATGGCCGCTTCCCCCATGAGGTGAAGGTCGAGGGTGATTCGATCGGCATCGGCACCGACAAGTTCAGGGTCACGGCGATCAAGGACCCCACGCTGCTTCCGTGGAAGGAGCTGGGCGTCGACATCGCTCTCGAATGCACCGGTCTCTTCACCGCCAGGGACAAGGCCTCGGCTCATCTCGCCGCCGGCGCCAAGCGGGTGCTGATCTCGGCGCCGGGCGAAAATGCCGACCTGACCGTGGTCTTTGGCGTCAACCACGACAAGCTCACCAAGGACCATATCGTCGTCTCCAACGCCTCGTGCACGACCAATTGCCTCGCTCCCGTGGCCAAGGTGCTTAACGATGCGATCGGCATCGATAAGGGCTTCATGACCACGATCCACGCCTATACCGGCGACCAGCCGACGCTCGATACCATGCACAAGGACCTCTACCGCGCCCGCGCCGCAGCGCTGTCAATGATTCCGACCTCGACGGGTGCCGCCAAGGCGGTGGGACTCGTTTTGCCGGAGCTCAAAGGCAGGCTCGACGGCGTCGCCATCAGGGTGCCGGTGCCCAATGTCTCGGCGGTCGATTTCAAGTTCGTGGCCAAGAAGGCGACGACCGTCGAGGAAGTGAACGGCGCCACCAAGCGCGCCGCCGAGCAGCAGCTCAAGGGCATTCTCGGCTATACCAACGATCCCAATGTCTCGATCGATTTCAACCATAACCCCAATTCCTCGACCTTCCACATGGACCAGACCAAGGTCATGGACGGAACGCTGGTGCGGGTGCTCGCCTGGTACGACAACGAGTGGGGCTTCTCCAACCGCATGGCCGACACGGCGGTGGCGATGGGCAAGCTGCTCTAGGCCGTGGCGCGTCCTCTCGTCATCGCGCCGTCAATTCTGTCGGCCGACTTCGCGCGGCTCGGCGAGGAGGTGCGGGCCGTCGACAAGGCGGGCGCCGACTGGATCCACATTGACGTGATGGACGGACATTTCGTGCCCAACATCTCCTTTGGCGCGGCCGTCATGCAGTCGGTCAGGCCGGCGACCAAAAAGCTCTTCGACGTGCACCTGATGATCGCGCCGGCCGATCCCTATCTCGAAAGCTTCGCCAGGGCGGGGGCGGACATAATCACCGTGCATGCCGAAGCGAGCCCGCATCTCGACCGGTCGCTGCAGGCGATCAAGGCGCTCGGCAAGCGGGCGGGCGTGGCGCTTAATCCCGCAACACCCGCTTCGGCCATCGCCCATGTGCTGGACCGGCTCGATCTCGTGCTGGTGATGACGGTCAATCCCGGTTTCGGCGGCCAATCCTTCATCACGGCGATGATCGAAAAGATCGCCCACGTAAAGGAGATGGTGCGCGGCGGCAACATCGATATCGAAGTCGACGGCGGCATCACCACGGAAACGGCGACGCTTGCCGTCCGGGCCGGCGCCAATGTGCTGGTGGCGGGATCGGCCGTATTCAATGGCAAGGACTATGCCGCGAATATCGCAGGCCTGCGCACGGCGGCAACCAGTGTTGCAGTTTAGGGCTTGTTTTCCACCCAGCCGTGGAAGGCCTTGAGCCAGGCGGTAAGGTGCTTCTGGGTTGACTCATCTGTGAGGTTGCCGGCCGCGTCGAATTTCGACGGCGCATTGCCGACAAAGATTTCCGGTCTGGGCATGACGATGGCTTCCATTGCCTGAAGATTTTGGCGCAGATGATATTGCACGCGCGCCGTACCCACAGGCCCGCCGGACGCACCCATCACACCAATACGTTTCCACTTGAATGGCGTTGCGGCGCGCGACAGCCAGTCGGTGGCATTCTTCAAGACGCCGGGGATCGAGAAATTGTATTCCGGCGTGGCGATGACGATGCCATCGGCAGCCCGGATGCGTGCGTCGAGATCGAGCACGGCCTGCGGCTTTCCTGTCGCCTTCTCGACGTCGCCGTCATAGAGGGGGATGCCGTGTAATGTGGCGATTTCGATTTTCATATCCTCGGGCGCCAGCGGCTGCAGGGCGCGCAAGAGCGCCGTGTTGGTCGAACCCCGGCGGAGCGCGCCGCTGATTGCGAGAATGTTCATGCCGTCCTCACCTTCATCGACTTGAAAGCGGCAAGCGCCCGGTTCCGAGCCTAGCCATGATCCACGATAGGTTGGGGATAGGTGGTCCCCAATCCAACGCCCGCCGCGTGCAATAGTTCCGGCGGCGCTTCCCACGGCCGGTGAGCGAAGGCGTCCGCCAGTTACGCTCCGGCCCGGCTGCCGATCAGATCGCCATGGGAGATTTCGCCGCCCGCTTCTCGAG
>JANMQB010000556.1:0-5854 GCA_031370155.1 Hyphomicrobiales bacterium
GCCAACTGGGGCGACGCCAAGCTGTCGGAATACGCGCTGGGCTGCATCGTGAAGATGAATGCGCCCGGCGTGAAGCATATCTGCCGCACCGGCTTCGCGGGGCGGGCTCCCGAGCGCGACTATCCGCTGTCCAACAAATTCGATGAGGTGGACACCATCGTCATTCTCGACAATGTGCTGATCCCGTGGGAGGACGTGCTGTTCTACCAGCACACGCGCGCCGCCGCCTATATCCGCCAGACGCTGCACCGCTATTCGGCCTTTCCTTTCGTGCAGCGCACACTTTCCTATGCCGACCTGATCATCGGGGCGGCGCTGTGGAACGCCCGGCAGACCGGCCTCGAAAAGCAGCAGGCGGTGCAGGAAAAACTCGCCGACCTGGCGATCTGGCGCGAAGGCATCAACGCTCATTTGACCGCGTCAATCGCCATGGGCGAGAAGAGTCCCAATGGCCTGCTGATGCCGAACCAGTCGTTGCTGATGACCGGCCGCTGCCATGCGCTCAACAATCTGCCGAAGATGATGCACATTGCCCGCGAGCTGTGCGGCGGCCAGATTTGTGTTACCCCCGATGCCGCCGTCTTCGAGCATCCCGAGACCAAGAAATGGATGGACAAGTATTACACCGTCAACGACGAATGGATCGCCGATGACCGGCGCAAGCTACTGGCCCTGGCGCGCGATCTTCTGAACTCGGACTATGCCGGTCACCGCCTGACATTCCAGCTCTTCGCCCAGTCGCCGCCATTCGCCCAATCGGCGGCGGTCTACCGCACATTCGACTGGAACGGCGCCTTGAAGTTTGCTCAAAAGGCGGGCGGGCTTTCCGACCGCATTTGGGGCGTCAGGCAGCAGGCAGCGGAATAATGACAGCGCACAAGCGAATTCGTCCGTTCAACACCAGGGACACCTATCCCGAACAAAAGCTCGACAATGATCTGTGCCAGGCCGTGGTGGCCAGCGGCACCATGGTATTCGTTCGCGGCCAGGTGAGCCAGGACCTCGATACACGCCAGTCCCTGCATGTCGGCGATGCCACGGCCCAGACCGCCAAGACCATGGCCAACATCAAGATGCTGATGCAAGAGGCCGGCGGCAACATGGATCACATCTGCCGCATCGTCGTCTATCTGACCGACATCCGCCACCGTGAGGCAGTCTATCGCGAGATGGGCAAATGGCTAAAGGGCGTGTTCCCCTGTTCGACTGGCCTTGTCATCACCGCACTGGCGCGTCCCGAGTGGCTGGTTGAGATTGAAGCCACCGCCGTGATCCCGGATTGATGCGATGACCTTTTCCATCGCTGGCCGCTGCGCCAAAACAGGCGCCTTCGGTGTGGCCATCACCACCTCGTCGATCGCGGTGGGCGCCCGCTGCCCGCATGTGCGGGCTGGTGTGGGAGCCGTGGCGACGCAGAACGTGACCGATCCCAATCTGGGTCCGATGCTGCTTGATCTGATGTCTCAGGGATTGAGCGCAAGAGATTCAATTGATTCAATTATCCTGGACCGGCCTTTCATCGATTATCGTCAGCTTACCGGCGTGGACCGGAACGGTAATTCGGCATCATGGTCGGGCAAGAATATTCTCGGCACCCATGGCGTCTCCGAGCAGCGCGATTGCGTGGCGGCCGGCAATCTTTTGAAGTCGGCGGCGCTGCCAGGAGCTATGACCGACGCCTTCGCTGCCAATGCCAATCAGCATCTGGCGGAACGGTTGCTACGTTCCTTGGAAGCCGGTCTCGAATCGGGCGGCGAGGAGGGGCCGGTGCATTCGGCCGCCCTCATCGTCTATCACGAGCAGGCCTTTCCGCTGGTCAGCCTGCGCGTCGATTGGGACGATGAAAATCCGGTCCGAATCCTGCGCAAGCTGTGGGAGGATTACAGGCCGCAGATGGGCGCCTATCTGCAACGTGCTATCGATCCCACTCAGGCGCCGAGCTACGGCGTGCCGGGGGATAGGTGAAGGGGCGAATAGCGAATAGCGAGTAGCGAATAGCGGGAACGCACTACTATTCGCTACTCGCTATTCGCTCAATTTCTCCACCAGCCTACCCAGCATCGCATCGCAGGCCGCCATCTGTTCTTCGCTGACATATTCGTCCGGCTTGTGTGCAACCGCGATCGAGCCCGGACCGCAGACCACCGCCGGAATGCCGAGCGTCTTCTGGAACAGACCGCCTTCAGTGCCGAAGGTGATCTTGCCGGTGGAATTGCCGCCGGTCAGGGAATGCACGAAGCGCACCGCCTCGCTGTCGACCGGCGTATCGAGCGCCGGATAGCTCTGCAATTCGAGAAATTCGAAGCGCGCCTCCGCAAAGACATTCCGGTATGACACCGCAACTTTCTCGGCGGCGGTCATGATCCTGGTCACGATCGCTTCGGCGTCGTCCCGCGGCAGATAACGGATTTCGAAATCGAAGCTGGCGCGGTTGGGGACGATGTTCATGACCTCGCCGCCCGCAATCTTGCCCACATGCAATGTCGTATAGGCGACCTCGTAATCGCCGTCGCGCGCGCCATGCGCTTCGATCTCCCTCTGGGTGGCGCGGATTTCGCCGATGAGATCGGTGGCCATATAGATGGCGTTGACGCCGATCGGAGCCAGGCTCGAATGAGCCTCGAGGCCGTGGGCGGTGACGCGGAAGCCGAGCTTGCCCTTGTGCGCGGTGACCGCCTGCATCAGCGTCGGCTCGCCGACGATGCACAACCGCGGCTTGACCGGCAGGTCCTTCAGCATGTGGAGTAACCGCCGCACGCCGACGCAGCCGATCTCCTCGTCATAGGAAAAGGCAAGGTGGATGGGGGTTGCGAACCTGGTCTTCGCCGCCTGGTGCGCCATGGCGAGGCAGCAGGCGATGAAGCCCTTCATGTCGGCGCTGCCGCGGCCATAGAGATTGCCATTGCGCCGGGTGAGCGCGAAGGGATCGGAAGTCCAGGCCTGGCCTTCCACCGGCACCACGTCGGTGTGGCCTGACAGCACTATACCGGGCCGTCCTCCCGGCCCGATGGTGGCCCACAGATTGGCCTTGCGGCCATCCTCGCTGTGAACCGGCGTCGAGGCGATGCCAAGGGTTGCGAGTTTCGACTGGAGATAGGCGATGAGTTCGAGATTGCTGTCGCGGCTGATGGTGGGAAAGGCCACGAGATCTTGGAGATAGTCGAGCGCTGAAACCATGGGCCTCAATCTCATGGGAATTGACTCAAGTCAAAGCCCGGTAATGAAGCTGCACCTAACAATATTATGGCGGTCTCTTCAGCAGATCGCCAGCGGTGGGGTGTCCCAGCGAAAGTCAGCTGTCGCTTCGGTCCCCCTTTCCTTGGACCCCCGCCGTTTATCCTTTTTTTGGCGCGGGTCACCAAAACGGGCCAGCATTAGATATGCGGGCGCCATGCCCATGATCCAGCCCCAATCCTCCGCGGACGCAAGACTAGCCACCATTCTCGCCGCCATCGATGCGGCGAATGCGGAGGACCCGTCGACAGCGACAGTGAACAGCGAACGCCTGCCGGCGGCGCTTGTCTATGGGCGGCGCATGTCGGAGGTGCTGGCCGCTCATGTGCCGGAGGCGCCGGAACCCCTGCGCGTCGCCGCGCGGGCCCAGCATATCGAGCGCTGGCTCATTCCCCGCGCCACCTACCCGGAGGGCCGCATCGGCTATCTCACCTGGCGCAAGGACTTGCAGAAACATCATGCCCGGCGCACCGCGGCGATCATGGAGGCGGCCGGCTACGGCGCCGAGGCGATCGCCCGGGTCGGAGCGCTTCTGCGTAAGGAAAGGTTGAAGCAGGACGAGGAAGTCCAGGCATTGGAGGACGTCGTCTGTCTGGTGTTTCTCGAATTCGAGGCGCCGGACTTCATCGCCAAGCACGATGACGCCAAGGTGCGGGACATACTCGCCAAGACGGCCAGGAAAATGTCACCGCGCGGGCTCGCCGCCGCAGCGCGCCTCAGCCTCGATCCGCGCCTGTCGCGGCTCTTGGGCGAGGCGCTGGCCGCGAGTGCATCATGAGCGTCTACGACAAGCTCGGCGTTCGCACCGTCATCAACGCCAAGGGGCCGGCGACGCGGCTGTCCGGCGGCATCATGCGGCCGGAGATATCGGCGGCCATGGCCGAGGCGTCGCGCCACTGTGTGGACATGGCGGAACTTGAGGCCGCTGCCTCAACGCGGATCGCCGCCGCGACCGGTGCCGAGGCCGGCTACGTGGCCTCGGGTGCCGCCGCCTGCCTCCTATTGGCAACCGCGGCCTGTGTTGCAGGCCTTGACCCCTCCCGCATGGCGCGGCTTCCCGACACGCGTGGGCTGAAGAACGAGGTCGTCATGGTGCGCAGCCAGCGCAATTTCTACGACCACGCGGTGCGCGCCGCCGGCGTCACCATCATCGAAGTCGGTCTGCCTGACCGCTACGCCGGCGCCGGCGTCCGCGATGCCGAGGCCTGGGAAATAGCCGACGCGATCACCGATCGGACCGCCGCCGTCTTCTACGTCGCGGATCGCAATGCACGGCCACCACTCGCGGAAGTCGTGCGCATTGCCCACGCGGCGGGTGTGCCGGTCATCGTCGATGCCGCCGCGCAATTGCCGCCGCAGGCCAATCTCAAGCGCTTCGCCGCTGATGGCGCCGATCTTGTCGCCTTCTCCGGCGGCAAGGCGATCGGCGGGCCGCAGGCCAGCGGGATTCTGTGCGGCAAGCGCGATCTCGTCATGTCGGCGGCACTGCAGCATCTCGATCTTGATATTCTATGGGAACATTGGGAGCCGCCCTCGGCCCTCATCGACAAGCAACGCCTCAAGGGCCTGCCGCAACACGGCATCGGCAGGACCTGCAAGGCCGGCAAGGAGGAAATCGTCGGACTTCTCACGGCCCTCGATCTTTTCGTAGCCGAGGGCGATGCGGCCCGCCATGCCCGCTGGCTTGCGGACGCGAAGATCATCCACGCCGGGCTATCGGACATCAAGGGCACGGTTGCAAGTCTGGAAGGCGCAGATGAAGTTGCAGAAATTCCAACGGTTCTGCTCAAGCTCACTCGCGCCGGTTCCTCCGGCATGGCACTCGTAAAGTCATTGCAGTGGGGCACACCGTCCATATACGCCGACCCCGGCCTTGCTAACCGCAATATCGTTGCCTTCAATCCCATGTGCCTGGCTCCGGGAGAGGCCGAGAAAGTGATCAAGGGCGTCCGAGCCGCATTGTCATAGATTGAGCCGAGCGCGCTGACTGGCCTATAAGACCGGCGAGGATCAAGCCCAAGGTTCACATGCCCATTGAGTTGCAGACTTCCCGGCACCGCTTCTGCGTCGCCCCCATGATGGACTGGACCGACCGGCATTGCCGGTATTTCCATCGCCAGCTAACGCGCCAGGCGCTGCTTTACACCGAAATGGTGACGGCGGCGGCGATCCGCCATGGCGACCGGCAGCGGCTGCTTGGCTTCGATCCCGCTGAACAGCCCGCGGCGCTGCAGGTCGGCGGCAGCGATCCGAAGCTTTTGGCCGAGGCGGCGAAATGGGGCGAGGATTTCGGCTACTGCGAGATCAATCTCAATGTCGGCTGCCCTTCCGACCGGGTGCAGGAGGGCCGCTTCGGTGCCTGCCTGATGGCCGAGCCCACTGTGGTGCGCGATTGTGTGGGCGCGATGATCGCCGCCGTGCGCCTGCCGGTTACGGTCAAGTGCCGCATCGGCATCGACGATCAAAACGACGATAATGACCTTGAGCGCTTCGTCACGACGGTTTCTGGGGCGGGCTGCCGCACCTTCATAGTCCATGCCCGCAAGGCCTGGCTTGAGGGGCTGTCGCCGAAAGAAAACCGCGAGATACCGCCGCTCAACTACGACCGCGTCTACCGGCT
>JANMQB010000603.1:0-3531 GCA_031370155.1 Hyphomicrobiales bacterium
GCCGAACTCACGGCACAAATTCGTCATCGCCCCTTCGTCCGGTTGGTGGGTCACGAAGCGCAGGCGTTCGTCCATCGCCCAACTCTCTTTCCACCGCATCGCCACCTCCCGCATGCAAGCGCAGGCGAAAAGCGTTACCCATGTGTCGGGTACGAAACGTCGCCCAGCAAGCTGCTGAAGCACCTTTCACGCGGCCATGCTTCGAGGGCCGCTTCGCGGCCTCCTCAGCATGAGGTTCGAGGGCCGTTCAGCGCCTGTCTACCCCGGCTGCCCGCCCGCTTGCCACCAGCGCACCAAACGGATGTCCGGATCGCCGGTCAGGATCCGGTCGAGCGCCGCCGCCAGCGCTTCGACGGTCTCGCGCACGTCGATCTTCCTGAGCCAGCTTCGGATGAAGAGCGTGCTCGGCTCGATCAGGCACAGAAACCGGTTCAGGTTCTCCCCGTCGCCGTGATTGATCGTCCATGCCGGCGAGGTCGTCAGCGAAACACCGGGCCTGATGCGTCGCTGCCATGGTGCCCTAGTGCTGGCGCCTCCAACGCGGCGCAACGACGCGGCCGTGGCAATCTGTGCGCCACCCAGGCGGTGCAAGCGGCCTGACCTGCCCTTCAAGGCTTTGTTCATCGGCGCGTGCCTAGAGTTGCGCGATCAATCGCAATTTCGGACGCGCGGACATGGCGAAAGCGGCGCTCCTCAAGACGGGCCTCGATGTACTTTATTATTCCGGCGCTTCGCAGGTGCTGCGCGGCATCAGCGGCGGCATCGGCGCGATTTTCGCACTGCATCATGTGAAGCCGGGCGGCGGCCTGCAACGCGGTTTTGCGCCCAATGCCGGGCTGGAAGTGACCCCGGCCTTCCTTGATTCCGTCATTAACCTTACCCATTCGCTGGGTTATGAACCGGTGTCTTTCGCCGAGGCGGTGGCGCGCATCGCCGGGCAGGGGGCCGCGAGCCGCCCCTTCGTCGTCTTCACGCTCGACGGCGGTTACCGCGACACTCTGGTGCATGCGCGCCCGGTATTCCGCAAGCACCAGTGCCCATTCACCGTCTTCGTCACCCCGGCGATCGCCGAAGGCCGGTGCGAATTGTGGTGGCGCGGCCTCGAGGCGGCGATCGCCGGCGCCTCGCACATCGACACCGGCATCGGCGGTACGGACGTCAACCTCGTGACCATCAGCGACGGTCAGAAGCGTCTGGCCTGGCAGCGCCTCTACTGGCCGCTGCGCGCCATGGAGCAGACGGCGCAGCGCGTCTGGATCCGAGGGCTTTGCGCCCGCCAGGGCATCGATCTCGACGCCATGTGCCGGGCCGAGGCGATGAACTGGGACGAGCTGCGCCTGTTGGCCCAGGACCCCCTGTGCGGCATCGGCGCGCAAACCGTGAACCACTATGCGCTGGGCCGTCTCCCCCGCGAAATGGCCCGGCGCGAATTGACCGACTGTGCCGCCATGATCGGGCGCGAACTCGGCCGCCGCCCCATCTATCTGGCCTACCCCTATGGCGATGCGGATGCGGCCGGTCCCCGCGATTTCGCACTGGCGGCGGAAGCCGGCTACCAGGCCGCCGTCACCAGCCGCAAAGGCCTGATTTTTTCCGGCCACCAGGACCATCTGATGGCTTTGCCGCGCGTGGCGCTGTCGGGCGAGTTCCAGAAGCTGCGCTATGTCGAGGTGCTGCTCTCGGGCGCCGCCTTCGGCCTGTGGAATGGCCTCAAGCGCGTCAAGACCGCCTAGAGCGAATTCGCTCGCGATTGAATCGCCTGCAATCGATGTCCTTATCCTTCTCCGCCCGAAGGGCGGGGAAGGTGGCGCGCGCGGCCTTCCGCGCGTGACGGATGGGGACTTTCACCTTAAGCAGCTAGAAGGGCCCCATGCGTCAGTCGCTACGCGACTGCCACCTTCCCCACGGCAAAGCCGTGGAGAAGGATAGGAATGATTGTACGCAGCGTATCAATGAAAAGCAGACATGCGCTAGGCCGGATCGGGCTTCGACATCCAGCGGATAAGGCCCATGACCACCGGCAGCCACGCGAGGCCGGCGAGGATGTAAAACGGCAGCTCGAAGGCCGGTCCGCGTCCGACCACCAGATCGCCGCCCACCGCCATGGCGATCAGCGCATAGACGATCAGGAACGCCACCGTGGCGAAGGTGCCGATCAACTTGCGCGCACGCTGCGTCATGCCGCTTCCCGCGCAGGGCCGGGCGGCGGCTTTTTGGCCCGCACCGGATCGCCGGAATGCTCGCTGTGTCCGAGCGCCACCGGATCGCTGGCCGGAAACGTCCCGGCCAATGCGTCGTCGAGGTCCTGTTCCGGAGTCTTGCTGCTGGGGGTCATGACTCAAATTGATACTCCCTGTGGCCGATCACTAACAGGTCAAATTGCGGAGCAGTGGATGCGTTTGAATTTCTACTTTGGGCCAAAAGCGGAAATTCAAGGTGAACCACTGCCCGGCCGCTCTAGCGGAGGAGTCCGCCAAATCACGGGAGTTTGCATATACTTGGGAACATGCTAGATTTTCTTAGTCAAACTGCCCTACTTGAAAAAACCATGAGACAGCCATTTGTGTTCGGTGCTGTCACTTTGCTGGCACTGGCCGCTATTTCCTTAGCCGCGCTTGCTGACATTAAGATTGCGACTGTCGGTCCAATGAAAGGGATGTATAGGCCTTTCGGTCAGCAGATGAGGCGCGGTGCGCAGATGGCTGTTGATGAGATCAACGCGTCGGGCGGCATCAATGGCGAAAGTTTAATACTGACAATCGGCGATGACCGCTGCGATGCCGAGCGGGCTATACAAGTAGCGAGGAAGATGGCTTTAGCAGAGGTGGTGCTTGTGGTCGGGCACTACTGTGCAGGCCCATCTATCCAAGCTTCGCGTGTCTATGATCAGGGAAACATTGTTCAGATATCTCCGGGCACAACCAATCCCTTGTTCACACTCAACCGCGCTGGGCCGGGCGTATTCCGCGTTGTCCCCTCGGACGAACAGCAGGGTAAGCGCGCAGGTGAATATCTTGCCTCAGAATTCAAGGGCAAAAGAATTGCGATCGTAAGCGATACCGGTCCCTATGGTCAGTTCCTGACCAATGCCGCCCGGCAGGCGCTTGATAAGGCTGGCCAGGCTGTGGCCCTGAGTGAGTCTTTTTCGGAAGGGCAGAAGGATTTCTCAGACCTCATCGCAAAATTAAAGGTTGGAGCTATCGAAGTAATATACGCAGGTGGTTACTATGAGGACGTCGGCCGTATGGCGCGCGAAATGCGAAAACAGGGACTCAGTGCACAGCTCGTAGGGGGCGATGCTCTTTTCACCAAAGAATTCTGGAAAGTGGCGGGCCGTGCTGGCGAGGGGACGCTCATGACGCTCATGGCCGATGCACGAAACAATGGTTCAGCGGCCGCGATAGTGAAGAAGTTTAGAGCCAAAGGGATCGAGCCTGACGGCTATACCCTCCACTCATATGTAGCTGTAAGGATTTGGGCTGACGCTGCCAGATCCACTGGCTCGACCGAGTTTGCAAAGGTGGTCAATGC